>NZ_QTLN01000015.1:107017-108679 GCF_003602735.1 Bacteroides sp. AF39-16AC
GAGCGGAACGGGGCAGATACTGTTTATCGGATTGCCTGGAAGGACGTGGTTTTGATTCTTGAGAATCCTATAGTTAAAACATTAAAAATCAGATAATCAATCTATTTATCCACTTGCGGTTTTGTGATTATTTTATTACCTTTAATTCTGTAAATCAAAGGTTTAAGTATGATCGATCTGCAAGATATAATTACAACAAAACGAGAGTTGTTGAGTAGGGAAACCTACTCACGCAACCCTATAAATTATAGTGCAGGTATGGCAGAGGATCAGAAAGAGCGGTACATACAATACCTTTCCGAACAGAATCAGGATCTTCGGTTGACAAGTGATGCCATGAAGCTTGTTTTGGAGGATTTTATGGCTCAGATGAAGGATCTGAAGGCTCAGGTGTCCTCTATGGAATCGAAACATGCTGACCTTGAAAATCGGTTATCGGAAGAGCATAAACTTCGCAAATCGGCTGAGCGTAAGATAAAATCACTTCAAGAAAAACTTGATTATGCCCATCAGGAACGTTTTGGTGATAGACGTCAAAAGATACAATCTAAAGCTAAAACAAGTGATTCAGACCGCCGGAAGGAGAAAGATGATTATGATGGAACCGATGATACGCTTCGTACGGATTCGGTTGATCATGCTCCATCTCAAGAGGTAAAAGAGTCTTCCAGGAAAGAGCGTGATTTATCCAATCGCCCTGACGGTTATAAAAGGATGGGAGTAGTTGGAGAGGCTACAGAGCATCCTTCCGATTTGACAAAGGTTCCCGGTCGCCTCATTGAAAGAAGAATGGTACGGGTATTCAGTTTTCGTACTTTCCTGACGGAAGAATGTTTTGAGATGGTTCATTATGCAGAGCCTGGTAAAAAGCCGAAGTGGGGCTATTTCCCTTCTGAAGGCCATCCGGAGGTAGTAACCAGTTTTGAAGGCACTAGGGCCACTCCTGAATTTCTGCAGGCTATTGCCTATGAAGTTTATGTAAAGAATGTGACTTTTGGTCTTCTTCACCAATGGCTGACAGATATGGGCATGACCATTTCTAAAAACACGTTGCGCAACTGGCTTAAGAAAGGTAAGACATACCTGGACGAACTGGTTTGTGTATTGAAGTCTATAGCTTTGGAAAAAGATTCGATTGTGAACTGCGATGAGACCTGGTGTAAAGTGCGCAAATACGATCACTATAAGAAGTGCTACATTTGGGTTCTGGTCAACAAGGCTCAGAAAACAGCCATTTTCTTCTATGAGAATGGCTCGCGCGGTCGTGATGTACTTACAGACTTTTTGGGCGATGCAGAGTTGAAGAGTATTATGTCCGACGGATACAATGCTTATGTATTTATCGGCAATGAGCTGAAATCAGCCCGGTTTAAAGATACTGTACACCAGGTTTGTATGTCACATGCCAAGAACAAGTTTGTCAAGGCTTCCAATCAGGGTGGTGAACCGACTGCAGAACGCTTTTCCGAAATTTTAAAGGAGTTCTTTATGAGGGAGCGTAAATACGATGATGCCGGATTAACTCCCAAGGAAAGGTTCCGAGAAAGGCAAAGCCTGGCAACGAAGGAACTTCTGATAGAGTTACGCAGCTTGTTGGACAGTGAACTGACAAAGGATTCAGAATTTAGAAGTCAGTATTATAGGGAAGCTCTCAATTATCTG
>NZ_QTLN01000016.1:0-108475 GCF_003602735.1 Bacteroides sp. AF39-16AC
ACACATTTATTAGTTTGTAAATGTGTCTACCTATATCAGGATAAGACAGTAAATGGAGTTCCCCACTGAGGTAAATAAGTTATCCTGCTGGAGTGAATGAAGTGATATAGGCTTATCTGATGTCCGCCCCCCACATTAGTTTATTGCGAAGGGTATCAAAGAAAATATGGTTGAACCGTTTCACTACCTTTATGCTATAGTCGGCACGTGAGATGTGCAACTGGGTCGTTTCTTTGCAGGACTCGCTACGGCCGTCGATGGCAACCAAGAAGTTGTGGCTGCGGCTTTCCACATCAAGTGTAATTTCCCAGTCGTCACAAATGACGATGGGACGGACGTTGAGGCTGTGTGGAGCCACCGGGGTGATGGCAATGGTTTTACTGTGGGGCACAATGACCGGACCGCCGACGCTGAGTGAGTAGGCGGTGGAACCGGTAGGTGTGGAGATAACTAGGCCGTCAGCTTGATAAGTGGTCAACGGAGCGCCATTGATGGCGGCGTGGATACTGATCATGGACGAACTGTCCCGCTTCAATACGGCTATCTCATTGAGGGCGTAAGGGGATTGCATCAAGCGTTCATCGTCGCACCTCAGTTGCAGTACACTACGCTCTTCCACCTTATAGTGGTTGTTGTAGATTTCATCGAAGGTCTCTTCCATCTCTTCCGGTGAGATGTCGGCAAGGAAACCCAGCCGGCCGGTATTGATGCCCAATATGGGGATATTCTTCTTTCCTACACGGCTGGCTGCTTTCAGGAAAGTGCCGTCGCCACCGATGCTGATAACCATGTCGGCACAGAAATCATCTCCGTCAAACAATTCGGCGTCAGGTATGTTTAAATGTAAATCGGTAGTCAGGAAGTGATGGAATTCCCGGCAGATGCAGAGCTGTGCATTATGCTGTCCGAGCAACCGGAAGAGGTTTTCTGCATGCGAGGATTTCTTTGCTTGGTAGGTATTTCCGAATATGGCAAATTTCATAATCAATTCTGTTGGATTGAAGTGCAAAGATGCTATTTTTTTCTCAGAATGCTGCCAATATATAACTATTATTTGTACTTTTGTCCCAAACTATAAACCGAATTATGACTAGATTAAGCGTTAATATAAATAAGGTGGCAACGCTGCGCAATGCCCGTGGAGGTGATGTCCCGAATGTTGTGAAGGTAGCGCTGGATTGTGAAGACTTTGGTGCTGATGGCATTACGGTGCATCCCCGTCCTGACGAGAGGCATATCCGCCGTAAGGATGTATATGATTTGCGGCCGTTGCTGCGGACAGAGTTCAATATCGAGGGTTATCCTGCACCCGAATTTATGGATTTGGTCTTGAAGGTGAAACCGCATCAGGTAACTTTGGTGCCCGACAGCCCTACACAGCTGACTTCAAACGCAGGCTGGGATACCAAGACCCATTTTGACTTCTTGAACGAAGTGTTGGATGAGTTCAACAATGCTGGTATCCGTACTTCCGTATTTGTTTCCACCGATGCCGAAATGATAGAATATGCTGCCAAAGCCGGTGCCGACCGCGTGGAGCTATATACGGAACCTTATGCTACGGCTTATCCCAAAGGACGGGAAGCGGCTGTAGCTCCTTTTGTCGAGGCTGCCAAGGTGGCCCGCAGCTTAGGTCTGGGGCTGAATGCCGGACATGATCTGAGTCTGGTGAATCTGAATTATTTTTATCAAAACATTCCGTGGCTGGACGAGGTATCCATCGGGCATGCGCTGATTAGTGACGCGTTGTATCTGGGATTGGAGCGTACGGTCAAGGAATATAAAAACTGTCTTCGCTGATGAATGTAATGTTGTTATTGGCCCAAGTGGCTCCGGCACTGACTGACTCTATTGCAGGTGCCAATCCGGTACTGACACAAGTAAACGCTTCCGACGAAATGAATTTATGGAGCATGGCCATCAAAGGTGGCTGGATTATGATTGTCTTGGGTTTGATGTCCGTACTTTGTTTCTACATCTTGTTTGAACGTAATTATGTTATCCGGAAGGCGGGGAAAGAAGACCCTCAGTTCATGGATAAAATAAAGGATTATATTTTGGGTGGGGAATTGAAAGCTGCCATTGCTTATTGTCGCAGTGTGGATACTCCCTCGGCCCGTATGATTGAAAAGGGTATCAGCCGTTTGGGACGCCCGGTGAACGATGTGCAGGCTGCCATCGAGAATGTGGGTAATATTGAGGTTGCCAAACTGGAGAAGGGAATGACGATTATGGCCACGATTTCCGGTGGCGCTCCTATGCTAGGCTTCCTTGGCACGGTGACGGGTATGGTACGTGCATTTTGGCAAATGGCAAATGCCGGAAATAATATTGATATAACGTTGCTTTCCGGTGGTATTTATGAGGCGATGATTACTACGGTGGGCGGTTTGATAGTCGGTATCATAGCTATGTTTGCCTACAATTACCTGGTGACATTGATAGATGGCGTGGTCAACAAGATGGAAGCCAAGACAATGGCATTCATGGATTTGTTGAACGAACCGGCGAAATGATTAATTAAAGAATTAAGAATTAAAACTTAAAGGCGTGTTAAAACGTAGAGCTAAAATATCACCCAATTTCAGTATGGCGTCCATGACGGACCTGATTTTCCTGCTGCTGATTTTCTTTATGATAACATCTACCATGGTATCGCCCAATGCTATCAAGGTACTGCTGCCGCAGGGAAAGCAACAGACTTCTGCAAAGCCTTTGACAAGAGTCATCATAGATAAGAATCTGAATTATTATGCTGCTTTTGGCAATGACAAGGAACTGTCTCTGACGCTTGAAGAATTGACTCCTTTCCTACAATCGTGTGCGGAGAGGGAGCCTGAAATGTATATAGCTTTGTATGCTGACGAAACAGTGCCTTACCGGGAAATCGTGAAGGTGCTGAACATTGCAAACGAGAATAAATTCAAGATGGTGCTGGCTACACGACCACCGGAAAACTAAATCGTACATTGTACATGGCTAAATTGTAAATGCAATGGTGAATCGGAAGAAGAAAGGAAAATATATAGGTATGGCAGGTGCACTTGTGGTGCATGTTGCCATTATTGCCCTTCTGATACTGGTAGGATTCACACCGCCGGAACCCTCGGAAGAAGGCGGTGTACCCGTTATGCTGGGAGAGGTGCCCGATGCACTGGGCGCTGCCGACCCTTCTTTAGTAAAGGTGGATGTCATGCCGGAGGAAACCGCTCCTCAGGTGCAGGAAACGGTGGAGCAGGACATCATTACGCAGGAAACTGAAGAAACCGTTGCCATAAAGCCCAAAGCCGAACCCAAGAAAAAGGAGGAGGTGAAGAAACCGGAAAAGACGGAAGCCGAAAAAGCGGAAGAGGCCCGCAAACTGGCAGCGGCAAAAGCCGAACGGGAACGTAAGGAAGCCGAGGAAGCTGCCCGTAAACGGGTAGCTGGCGCTTTTGGCAAAGGTGCCCAAATGGGTAGTAAAGGCGATACGGAAGGCGAAGGTATTCAAGGAAGTCCTACGGGAAATGCTCCGTCCGGAGCCACTTCGGGTACGGGAGGCTACGGCTCGTTTAATTTGGGCGGACGTTCTCTTGGTGAGGGCGGATTGCCGCGGCCGGTATATAATGTGCAGGATGAAGGTAGGGTTGTGGTGACCATCACAGTGAACCCTGCCGGACATGTGATAGCAACCAGCATCAACCGCCAGACCAATACCGTCAATCCCGCATTGCGGAAAGCGGCAGAGGATGCTGCCAAGAAAGCCCGTTTCAATGCGGTAAGCGGCTTGAACAATCAGACGGGAACAATAACGTATTATTTTAATCTAAAATAAGAGGAGGAACAATTATGGGTACAGTTTATGTTTTTTTTGCCGACGGATTTGAAGAAATAGAAGCTTTTACTTCTGTGGATGTGATGAGACGCGCCGGACTGAACGTAGAAATGGTGACGGTAACCCCTGATGAAATAGTGACGGGAGCACACGATGTTCCGGTCTTGTGCGATAAGAATGTAGTGAACTGCGACTTCTTTGATGCAGAGCTTGTATTATTGCCTGGCGGTATGCCGGGTGCGTCCACTTTGGAGAAGTGTGGAGAACTGCGTAATCTGGTACTGCGTTTTGCCCAAGAGCAGAAACCGATTGCTGCTATTTGTGCGGCTCCTATGGTATTGGGTAAGCTGGGATTGCTGAAAGGCAAGAAGGCTACTTGCTATCCCGGCTTTGAACAGTATTTGGAAGGTGCCGAATGTACGGGTGCTCCGGTAGAAAGAGACGGCAATATCATCACTGGTAAAGGACCGGGCGCTGCCATGGAGTTTGCATTGGCCGTAGTGGAGCTGTTGCAAGGCAAAGAGAAGGTGCAGGAACTGAAAGAAGCTATGTGCGTAACGGATTTATGATTTAAAATCATAAATCATAAATCATAAATCATAAATCATAAATGGTTCAGTATGCTCTGATTGTTGCCGGTGGCAAGGGCTTGCGCATGGGGACCGAACTCCCCAAACAGTTTCTCCCGATAGGGGGGAAACCTGTTTTGATGCGCACTCTGGAGGCGTTTTATGACTACAATGCTGAGATACGGATAATATTGGTGCTTCCCCACAGCCAGCAGGATTACTGGAGGCAGCTGTGCAGGGAGTACCGTTTTTCATTGCCGCATGCCATTGCAGATGGAGGGGAGACGCGGTTCCACTCCGTAAAGAACGGTTTGGCTTTGGTCAAGACACCTGCTTTGGTCGGTGTGCACGATGGGGTGCGTCCGTTCGTGGCCCGGGAAGTGATTGCACGCTGTTATGACTTGGCGGCCGAGAAAAAGGCCGTAATTCCGGTAATCGGTGTGGTGGAGACCGTTCGCCGTATGGAAGGGGAAAGCAGTGTGACTGTCGGCAGGGATGATTATAGATTGGTGCAGACTCCCCAGGTTTTTGATGCGGAACTGCTGAAAGCGGCATACGAGCAGCCCTATACACCCCATTTTACCGATGATGCTTCTGTGGTGGAGGCATTGGGTGTATCTGTCTTTTTGACGCCGGGAAACCGGGAAAACATTAAAATAACCACTCCTTTTGATTTAAAAATAGCCACAGCTCTGATAGGTTCATGTTCGATTTAGCCACGCGTGACATAAAATATTTGTCGGGCGTCGGGCAGCAGCGTGCTTCGGTGCTCAATAAGGAATTGGGCATTTACTCCTTGCACGATTTGCTATATTACTTTCCATATAAATATGTAGACCGCAGTCGGATTTATTATATTCAGGAGATCGATGGGACGATGCCCTATATTCAGCTGAAAGGTGAAATACTAAGTTTTGAGACGGCTGGAGAAGGGCGCCAGCGCAGGTTGATTGCTCATTTCTCGGACGGTACGGGGGTGGTGGACCTGGTTTGGTTCCAGGGCATCAAATATTTGGTAGGGAAGTATAAAGTGCATCAGGAATATATTGTGTTCGGAAAACCGACCTTCTTCAATGGTAGAATAAATATGGCTCATCCGGATATAGACTCTGCTTCGGATTTGAAATTGTCGTCCATGGGGTTACAACCTTATTATAATACGACTGAAAAGATGAAACGGAGTTCTCTCAATTCGCATGCCATCGAGAAGATGATGAATACGGTGGTGCAGCAGTTGCGTGAGCCGTTGCCCGAGACCCTTTCTCCCGCTATACTTGCCGAGCATCATCTGATGCCGTTGACGGAAGCTTTGGTCAATATACACTTTCCCGCTAATCCGGATTTATTGCGTAAGGCACAGTATCGCCTGAAGTTTGAGGAGCTCTTTTACGTACAGTTGAATATCCTGAGGTATGCAAAAGACCGTCAGCGGAAATATCGCGGTTATATTTTTGAAAGGGTGGGCGAAGTGTTTAATACTTTCTACTCCCGTAATCTTCCTTTTGAACTGACCAATGCACAGAAGCGGGTATTGAAGGAAATCCGTAAGGATGTAGGCTCAGGAAAGCAGATGAACCGCTTGCTGCAAGGGGATGTGGGAAGTGGAAAGACGCTTGTCGCACTGATGAGTATGTTGATGGCGCTCGATAATGGTTTTCAGGCATGCATGATGGCACCTACCGAGATTTTGGCAAACCAGCACTATGAAACCATCCGTGAGCTGCTGTATGGAATGGAGGTACGTGTGGAACTGTTGACCGGTTCTGTTAAGGGCAAGCGGCGCGAAGCTATCCTTGCCGGTTTGTTGACGGGAGACATACATATACTGATAGGTACCCATGCCGTCATTGAAGATACGGTGAATTTTGCTTCGCTCGGTTTGGTTGTGATTGACGAGCAGCATCGTTTCGGTGTGGCCCAACGGGCACGGTTGTGGACAAAGAATGTACAACCTCCCCATGTATTGGTGATGACGGCAACCCCGATTCCCCGTACATTGGCAATGACGCTTTATGGCGATTTGGATGTGTCTGTCATCGATGAATTGCCTCCCGGACGTAAACCGATTGTCACTCTTCATCAGTTTGATAGCCGTCGGATAAGCTTGTATCAGTCCATGCACAAGCAGATTGCCGAAGGCCGGCAGGTCTATATTGTCTACCCGCTGATTAAGGAAAGCGAAAAGATTGACTTAAAGAACCTTGAAGAAGGGTATCTGCATGTTTGTGAAGAGTTTCCCGAGTGTAGGGTTTGCAAGGTACATGGAAAGATGAAACCTGCTGAAAAGGATGCTCAGATGCAATTGTTCGTATCCGGCGAGGCACAGATAATGGTGGCTACCACCGTGATTGAGGTAGGTGTAAATGTGCCCAATGCTTCGGTGATGGTGATTGAGAACGCCGAGCGTTTCGGGCTGTCCCAGCTTCATCAGCTTCGGGGACGTGTAGGACGTGGAGCTGACCAGTCCTATTGTATTCTGGTTACCGGCTACAAGTTGGCGGAGGATACAAGGAAGCGTTTGGAGATAATGGTGCGGACTAATGACGGCTTTGAAATAGCGGAAGCAGACTTGAAACTACGTGGTCCTGGAGATTTGGAAGGGACACAGCAGAGCGGCATTGCTTTCGATCTGAAGATTGCCGATATAGCCCGTGACGGACAACTGCTGCAATATGTCCGTGAAGTAGCGCAAACGGTGGTGGATGCAGATCCACATGGCATGTTGCCTGAGAACGAGGTCTTGTGGCGACAACTGAAAGCGTTGAGAAAAACGAACGTTAATTGGGCTGCCATTAGCTGAAAAAACGGTTAAACATGCACTTTTATTGCATTTTATGTTGTAAAACATGTTTGCTTGTAAATCTCCTATCTATAGGGGATTAAGACATCTTTGCGAGCTTTACAGTTTTCTCCTCTTCGAAAAAATAGTTAATGACTGATGTCGTTTTTCAGAGAGAAATGTTACCTTTGGGAGAATTTTTGAAAATCAATCTGGATATTCGCGTAGAACAAGTGGTGTTTGATTTGCCGAGATGCTTGCAACGGATATCAAAATGAATGACGAAACGGATGAATTTTAATTGGATAAAAACTGCTTTATTGGCTGCGACGGCAATGGTTAGCTTGAATTCTTTCTCGCAAGACCTGATTGCCCGCCAGGCCCCCATCGACAGAAAACTTAAGAGTGTTGATTCACTGGCTTTGCAAAAACAGATACGTGCGGAACAATCATTGTATCCGGGTTTGGATTTGTATCCCAACTGGAACAACGAATTCGTACAAGCCTATGGCAATGCGATTGTGCCTGAGAGCTATACATTTGATTTGACCGGTTTCTGTATGCCTACTCCCAATACCCGTATCACAGATGTATTCGGTTACCGTCCCCGGAGAAGAAGAGCTCATTATGGTTTGGATATCAAGGTGTATGTAGGCGATACAATCCGTGCGGCTTTTGATGGAAAAGTGCGCGTTGTCAAGAATCAAGGTCGTCGTGGATACGGCAAATACGTCGTTATTCGTCACGACAATGGCTTGGAAACCGTTTACGGACACTTGTCTAAACAATTGGTTGATACAAACCAGTTGGTAAAAGCCGGCGAGCCAATTGCATTGGGAGGAAATACCGGACGTTCTACCGGTTCACACCTTCACTTTGAAACCCGTTTCTTGGGTATTCCCATCAATCCTGCGCTTATGTTTGATTTTGAAAAGCAGGATATCGTAGCTGATTCCTATACTTTCCATAAGACAAAAGGCTCTTCCGGTACGGCGCGTAGCATGGCATCGGGTGAAGGTCTGTTCTATAAGGTAAAGAAGGGAGACACATTGGGACGGATTGCAGCACGTCAGGGAACCTCCATCGACAAGCTTTGCAAACTGAACAGAATTACGCGTAAAACAATCCTGAGACCGGGACAAGTATTGCGCTGCTCATAAAAACGTAAACAATCTCTATAGAAGAGGGTACTTTAATAGATTTTAGAGTGCCCTCTTTTTCTTTTTCTTTAATTATTCCTATCTTTGCAGCGCACTGTGAAAAAAGGAAATGAAAGATACCAAGCAACAATTTGAACATGTCATTGCGGTTTGCCGTGACTTGTTCTCTAAGAAACTTCATGATTACGGTCCGGCGTGGCGCATTCTTCGTCCGTCTTCCGTAACAGATCAGATATTCATCAAAGCCAACCGTATCAGAAGTATTGAAACGAAAGGGGTGACTTTGGTAGACGAAGGCATCCGTTCTGAATTCATAGCTATTGTCAACTATGGAATTGTAGGATTGATACAGTTGGAGCTTGGTTATGCCGAAGCTGCCGATATGACCAATGAAGAGGCGTTGGTGCTGTATGATAAATATGCCAAAACCTCTTTGGAGTTGATGCTTGCCAAAAATCATGATTATGATGAGGCTTGGCGTAGTATGCGTATCAGTTCGTATACGGATTTGATATTGATGAAGATTTATCGGACAAAGCAGATTGAAAGCTTGTCCGGAGCGACTTTGGTTTCGGAAGGTATTGATGCCAACTATATGGATATGATTAACTATTCTGTATTCGGCTTAATTAAGATTGAATTTGGAGATTGACAAGAAACATATTGTCGGGAAAGTTTGGGTGAACCTCTGCCGTTTTCTGCTGGGGGCTTTGTTCATATTTTCCGGATTTGTGAAAGCTGTTGATCCGTTGGGTTTCTTCTATAAAATTCAAGATTACCTGACGGCTTTCGACATGATTTCCTGGTTTCCTTCTTATGCGCCCTTGCTGGTAGGGATAGCGTTGTCTGCCATAGAGTTCAGTGTAGGTGTTTTCTTGTTTTTGGGTATACGCCGGAAGGTGGCATCTGCATTGGCGTTGTTGCTGATGGTTGTAATGACTCCGCTAACACTTTATCTGGCTTTGGCGAATCCGGTATCCGACTGCGGATGCTTCGGTGATGCGTGGATATTGACCAATTGGCAGACTTTCGGCAAGAATGTAGTGTTGTTGGTGGCGGCAGTATCTGTATTCAAGTGGCAGGATTTACTGGTGCGTTTCATTACTCCGAAGATGGAGTGGATGATTTCCATGTATACGTTTCTATTTGTGTTTGCGTTGTCCTTCTATTGCCTGGAGAATTTGCCGATACTTGATTTCCGACCTTACAGAATTGGAGCGAATATCAAGGCGGGCATGGAAATTCCGGAAGGTGCTAAACCAAGCGTGTTTGAAAGCCGGTTCATTTTGGAAAAAGGAGGAAAGCGTCAGGAATTTACATTGGACAACTATCCGGACAGTACATGGACGTTTGTAGAATCGCGTACGATACTGAAGGAAAAAGGTTATGAACCTCCCATTCACGATTTTTCCATGATGAGCCTGGATACATGGGAAGATATAACGGACAGCGTACTGTCGGATAAAGGATATACGTTTCTGCTGGTTGCCCATCGGATAGAAGGAGCGGACGACAGTAACATCGACCTTATCAATGAAATATACGATTACAGTGTGGAGCATGGTTATGGCTTTTATGCCTTGACTTCATCTCCGGAAGACGAGATAGAGTTGTGGCGTGACAAGACCGGAGCGGAATATCCTTTCTGCCAGACAGATGATATTACGCTGAAGACCATTATCCGTTCAAATCCCGGTTTGTTGTTGATAAAGGACGGAACGATTTTGAACAAATGGAGTGACAACCGGCTGCCTGATGAATATGTGCTGACCGATAGCCTGGACAAGTTGGAATTGGGCAAGCAGAAGCAGGAAAGTGACTTACAAACAATAGGCTATGTGTTGCTGTGGTTCATCCTTCCTCTGATGATGGTGCTTTGTGTCGATATTTTAGTCGTAAGGCGCCGGGAGAAACAACGCCTCAGACAACAATAGTATCAAATAGTAAATAGTAAATACATTAACCCTTTTAATAATAAAACAAAATGAGAAAAAACATTGTTGCAGGAAACTGGAAAATGAACAAAACCCTCCAAGAGGGTATTGCTCTTGCAAAAGAACTGAATGAAACATTGGCTAACGAAAAGCCTAACTGTGATGTAATCATCTGTACTCCGTTTATCCACCTGGCATCTGTTACTCCTTTGGTAGATGCTGCCAAGATTGGTGTAGGTGCAGAAAACTGTGCAGACAAGGAGTCAGGCGCATATACCGGCGAAGTATCAGCTGCTATGGTTGCTTCTACTGGTGCAAAATATGTCATTCTGGGCCACTCTGAACGTCGTGCTTACTATGGTGAAACAGTTGCTATTCTGGAAGAAAAAGTAAAATTGGCTTTGGCTAACGGTCTGACTCCGATTTTCTGTATCGGTGAGGTACTGGAAGAACGCGAAGCAAACAAGCAGAATGAAGTGGTAGCCGCTCAGCTGGCTTCTGTATTCTCTTTGTCTGCCGAAGATTTCTCTAAGATTATTTTGGCTTACGAGCCGGTTTGGGCTATCGGTACCGGTAAGACTGCTACTGCAGAACAAGCACAGGAAATCCACGCTTTCATCCGTTCCTTGATTGCTGAAAAGTATGGTAAGGAAATTGCTGACAACTGCTCTATCCTTTATGGTGGCAGCTGTAAGCCTTCTAATGCAAAGGAACTGTTTGCCAACCCGGATGTTGACGGCGGTCTGATTGGTGGTGCTGCTTTGAAGGTTTCTGACTTCAAGGGTATCATCGATGCCTTTAATTAAATAGTTGAAAGCTGAAAGTTGAAAATGGATTGCATGTCGTATCTGCATAACTGTTTTCCATTTTCAGCTTTCCATTTTCCGTTATATAAAGATATTGACTCATGAAAAAGCTTGGTTTACTTTTAGTTGCATGTTTCGCTTTTGCAACGATTTCTGTAGCGCAGAATAATATTGTGAAAAGCCTGGAACGTAATGTGCCGGGACAAGGCAAGGTGACTATCCATCAAGATGCACGCATTGCGGCATTGATAGGTTCGGAGTATGTTCCTGCCGGTTCGGATGAGCAGAAAGTGATTAAAAGTTCGGGTTACCGCATACAAGTTTATGCAGGGAATAATACCCGTCAGGCCAAGAACGAAGCTTATGCGGTAGCTACCCGCATCAAGGAACATTTTCCCGAACTTACAGTTTATACCTCTTTCAATCCCCCTCGTTGGCTGTGCCGTGCAGGAGATTTCCGCAGTATCGAAGAAGCGGATGCCATGATGCGTCAGTTGCGGGCTACTGGTGTATTCAAGGAAGTTTCTATCGTGAAAGAGCAGATAAACATCCCCTTATAAAGAATTATCATGTTAGGAAAAGAAGAAATTGTATCTCCTTCATTAGATGAATTGAAGGAACATTATCACCGCATCCTTACTCTGTTGGGTGAAGATGCCGGACGTGAAGGTTTGCAGAAGACACCTGAACGGGTGGCGAAGGCCATGTTGTCGTTGACGAAAGGGTATCATATGGACCCGCACGAGGTACTCCGTTCGGCCAAATTTCAAGAGGAATACAGTCAGATGGTGATTGTGAAAGACATTGACTTCTTCTCGCTTTGCGAACATCACATGCTTCCCTTCTACGGAAAGGCACATGTGGCATATATTCCTAACGGCTACATTACCGGACTGAGCAAGATAGCCCGCGTAGTGGATATTTTCTCTCACCGCCTGCAAGTGCAGGAACGTATGACTCTCCAAATAAAAGAGTGTATTCAGGAGACGCTGAATCCGCTGGGGGTTATGGTTGTTGTGGAAGCCAAACACATGTGCATGCAGATGCGCGGAGTAGAGAAACAGAACTCCATTACCACTACATCCGATTTTACCGGAGCATTCAACCAAGCGAAGACTCGCGAGGAATTTATGAATTTAATCAGGCATAATTCTTGACGGAGAACTCCCCGAATTGAATTTAAAAATTCAGGATGACTCTGTCTCCCAGCCGCTTTGCCATGATGCTTTTTACTTTGTTCAATTCGTTGTAGCGCTCCATGATGCTGTTACACTGGGTTTCATCATTGGCTATGGCAGGGTTCTGTAACGCAAATAGGGTATGCTTCAATTCTTCGCAGACGATGGCATATTTGAAGTTTATCATTAACCGTGGAATTAGCTCATAGAGGCGTTCTTCGTCCGTTACCATTTGTTCTATCTGTGATTTCCTTAACTGATAGCGGTTGCTGATAAGCTCCACACTCAGCTTGCTGATGACGGGGTCGGGATGCGCCACAAAATACCGTTCGGCGGTAAAACCCTCATTGTGGATACGTTCGGCAGCCTCTGTCAGGATTTGCCGGTGAAGCGGATTGTGGAAGGCAAGTTCGTCTTCTTTTAAATCATTGACTATATATTCAGTTACAGTGATAGGGGTTTCCTGCCCCTCTTCATTGGTGACATTGCACATCACCCGCTCACCATAGAGCACTACCATCTTCAGAATAAGTCGTTCGTATTTATAGAACTCCTGGCCCTCCTTGCCCTCCTGCGGGATGAAGGATACATATTCTTCCTCGGGTGGAAAAGGTGGAGGTGTTTCGGAAGGGAGACCGGCAGGCAGTGATTGGGACGGATAGCCAGCTTGTTGTGCGTCGGGGTTGGTAGCTGCAGTATGACTGCCATTGACCCCCGTTTCTGCATTGGCTCTTGCGGCATTGGCCGACCGACGCTCACGTTCTGCTCGCTCAGCTTGTTGCTCGGCTTGCTTTTCGCGACGCTTGGCAACCTCAGAAACCAGCAGTTTATCTTCTACGTGCAATAATTGGGCGCACTCCTTGATATAGACATCACGCACAATGGCTTCGGGAATGATGGAAATGCTCTGCACAAGGTTTCCGATAAGCTCGGCACGCTTGATGGGGTCTTTTCCAGCATCTTCCAGCAACAGATTGGTTTTGAAGCGGATAAAGTCCGTTTCATTCTCTTGTATGAAGGCCTGGAACTCCGTCGCATTGTGTTTGCGTGCAAAGGAGTCCGGGTCGTCACCATCGGGCAGGAGGCAGACTTTGACGTTCATGCCTTCTTCCAGCAACATATCAATACCTCGGATAGAGGCCTTTATACCGGCAGCGTCACCGTCGTAGAGCACTGTCATATTGTTGGTGAAACGATGAATCATCCGGATTTGTCCGGATGTCAATGCTGTGCCCGAAGAGGCAACCACATTCTCTATGCCCGATTGGTGCATGGAAATGACATCCGTATAACCTTCGACCAGAAAGCAACGGTCTTGTTTCACAATGGCTTGTTTGGCAAAATATATGCCATACAGTTCATTGCTTTTATGATAAATTTCCGATTCAGGCGAGTTGACGTACTTCACCTTGACGCCTTTGGTGGCGCCGGCAAGCACACGTCCCCCGAAAGCCACCACCTTGCCGGAGAGAGTGTGTACCGGAAAGATGACCCGCCCCCAGAAGCGGTCGCGCAGTCGGTGGTCGTCCGTCTCGTAGCAGAGGCCGGTCTTGACAAGATAATCCTTTTTATAGCCTTTTTTCAAAGCTTCCTGGGCAAGGGCATCGTGGCTCTCGGTACAATAGCCCAACTGGAACTTCTCGATGATGTCATCCCGGAAGCCGCGGCTGCGGAAATAGGCCATGCCGATACTCCGTCCGTCTACGTGGTTCTTTAGGATATTCTGGAAGTAGTCACGGGCAAAGTTGTTCACAATGAAGAGGCTTTCCCGTTCGCTCTGTGCTATCTTCTCCTCGCTGGATAGTTCGCGTTCTTTGATTTCAATGCCGTATTTTTTTGCGAGATATTTCAGCGCCTCAGGATAAGACATCTGTTCGTGCTCCATGATGAAATGCACTGCATTTCCTCCTTTTCCGCAGGCAAAACACTTGCAGAGCCCTTTGGCGGGGGATACATAGAAGGAAGGGGTTTTGTCATCGTGGAAAGGGCACAGACCTACATAGTTCACACCGCGTTTGCGCAGGGTGACAAAGTCTGATACGACATCGTATATCTGTGCGGCATCAAGTATGCGGTCTATGGTGGGTTGGTCTATCATTGTCTCTTTTCTAACTTGTGCAAAAGTACATGATATTTCTTGGATAATCAAAAAATATCATATAGGAAAGAGCAGACCGGAACCCTACATCATCATAAAATTCCCGTGGATTGTATAGTCGAGTTTTTCTTTCAATCTTTGTATGTCAACCGGCTTGGACATATATCCGTTAAAGCCATTCTGCATAATCTTTTCTTTGTCCGAAGCAAAGGAGTATGCCGTTACTGCAATGATAGGTACCGTTTTGGATACTTTACGTATTTCGCGAGTAGCTTCATATCCATCCATTTTAGGCATATTGATGTCCATGATGACCACATGCGGATGAAACTTCTGATGGAGTTCCACGGCTTCCTCCCCATCCCAAGCATGAACCAACTCATAATCTTTCTGTAGGATAGACTTGAACAGCATATAGTTGCTTTCGTTGTCCTCTGCTATCAGGATTATAGGCTTTTCCTTGCTTCTCTCGTTCAGAAGAGGCATTAAAGTTAGATTATTTTCCTTTTGAGCCTCTTTCGGTTTATAAGGTATTGTAAACCAGAAAGTACTTCCTTTACCTTCTCCTTCGGATTCTACTCCGATGCGTCCTTTCATTTTTGTGACAATGTTTTTGCATATTGAGAGCCCTAATCCCGTTCCTTGTATAAAGGTGTTTACTTTGGTAAACCGTTCAAATATTTTCTTCTGATTCTCTAGTGAGATGCCTATGCCCGTATCTTTTACGTAGAAATAGAGTTCTTCTCCACGGATTTTGTATCCAAACATAATCTCACCTTTCTCTGTAAATTTTGCAGCGTTGACCAGCAGGTTGATGAGGACTTGAGAGAGACGGTTATGTTCTGTCTGTACATAACAAACTGGTACTTCAGGAACGAATTGTAGGGCAACACCTGTTTGCAGTCTGCCTCGTACAGTGTTTTCCACATCTTTTGCCAACTGATTTAAGTCGACATTCTGATAATTGAATTCCAGTGTATTTGCTTCTATTTTTGAAAGATCCAGGATGTCACTTACCAGTTGCAATAGCAACTGGTTGTTGGTTTCTATGATACTGATGAACTCTTTGCGTTCGGTTTCGTTTTCGGTTGCAGTCAGCAGGCTGGAGAATCCTACGATGGCATTCAAGGGGGTACGTATCTCGTGGCTCATATTGGCTAGAAATGCAGATTTCAGCCGGTCGGATTCTTGGGCTTTTTCTCGTGCTCGGATAAGCGCTTCTTCTTGCCTCTTGCGTTCTGTTATCAGTAAAAGGGAGCCGACAAGCGATATTGGATAGCCGTTCTTGTCGCGCTGGTCAATTACTGCGTTGGTTTCCATCCAATCTGTTATTTTTCGCCCTTCTACTTCGGTGATGATACGATATTCTTCTTTGATATGCTGCAACTTGCCTGAAATGAGATTTTCATGTACATGGTGCATACGTTCGAAGTCTTCCGGGTGTATCTTTCGGAAATATTCTGACGCCTTGATAATATCTACTTGGACTGTAGAGTTCTTCTCCTTTGTAAAGTTCATGTGGTCTAATATCTTTTGTGCTTCGCAATAAATCAGACCCTCCTTTAAATCCCAGCGCCATGGTATGATGCGTGCTATGCCCAATGTCATTTCCAGTTTTTTATTAATCTCTCGCAATGTGTTTTCGGCATCTTTGCGCGCTGTAATATCTACGGCAAAGACATCCAAAGTGTGTTTTTGGGATGCCGGGCAAAGAATGAATTCGTAAAAGCTGTTTGTTTGTTTGAAGTAATGAGTAAATGTTACCGTTTGCTTTTCTTGGAATACCATTTCCATGAAATGTGTCAGGTGCTCTATTTGGGAGAAGGCATTTTTTTGTGAACCATCGGTAGTTGGCGTAAACTGGTCGTTGAAAATAATATTGCCGCATCGATAGCTCATATCTGCTATCTGTCCCGTTTTGTCGAAGAAAACCTCTATTTGAGTATAAGATATCGGCATATTACGTAAAAGGGTATCATGGGCACTTAGCAAGGTGATTTTCTTTTGCTGGAACCGATAAATGACTAAAGCTATGATAAGTAGTGAGAGTATCAACACTACTCCGCAAATAATCCACCATTGATACTTCTGCCAGAATGTAAGCGGTTTATTGATGAATACCGAGTCCTTAGGACAGAGTGTGGTGTCCAGACCGTCCATCTGCAGTTGCTGGTAGTTGATGAAGGGATAGGATTTCTTGCTATATGTAAATGGGATATTCCGTGCATCCTCTCCTGCAAATATCTGTTTGAGGGCTGAAGAAAGCGCGTTTTGCACTTCCATGCGGTCATAGAAATATCCTCCCGCAAACCCCTCTTTACCCACATAGGCATTCCTTAATGCAAATACGGGTTGAGGCGATGATGCAACTAACTGAAAGTCTCCACTGATGAGTGTAGGAAAACCGAGTAGATTCTTACGCTCGTAAAACCATGTGGAAAATAGCATACCCATCTCCGGTTCATCATTTAGCAGATATGCCTGTAATTCGTTTTGGTTTCTTTCATTACCTATTAAGCGTTCATAGTGGAGGTTTGGATACTTTGACGTTATATAGGCATGAATAAGCCGGTCCAAGTCTTGGTTATGATAGAGTTCATCTGCTGCGAATACAATCGTTTTCATTTTTGGCAGCATCTGTACCATCATGTCGATGGTCTCTTTGTACATATACGGCGTTTCGATAAAAGTAAAGTTGTATTGCGGCCGCAGGTCAACCAGAGGAGATGTGATGGCATTGGAAATGTGTATAGGACGTCCGGTGAAATAATATTCCCGTGGAGCATACGTGTCTTCGTTGCCGACCAATACTATTGGAATATTTCCCCACTCACTCAAAATACGTTCCCTTAAAGTAAAAGCCATGTTGCCGAGAAGTACAAGATAATCGGGTTTCTTATCCTGGAAACGTTCGAAAATGCCATTCTCCATCCGGATATACAATGAGTCATTACGAATGAACGTCCCGTTCATGTGTACTACATCGGCTGTGATGTCCTCTATAGGAGATGTTTGCAGCAGGATGGGAGTTATAAGTTCTTGGCTCCAGGGGGCGCTTTCATTGTACGAGTTTATAATAAGTAATCTGTGGTGTTTGCCGACTATGGTTGCTGTGGCAAACGCCGAACTTAAATATAGAAAAATGAAACATAAGCTAATTATGCATCTTTTAGATAAAAATACTTTCATGACCTGATTTTTCAAGCAACACATTGTCTAATGGCAATTTAATTGCTACGTATTATTTATACAAAAATAATACAAATGTATTTTAATCATAAAATATAGTCGCTAAAATTAAAAATAATTAACGGCGTCTTTTTGTTTTATGCACTGGAAGTTTAATGTAATTATTATTTCATATATCTGTCTTGTATTATCTGGCAAGTGTGTACAAGGGTGAGAGCAGATAGAAAAGGGAGTTGACAGATTGTAATAAAAAGATGAAAAGGATATTTTCATCTTGAAAAAAGTTATATTTTTGCACCCGCTTTTGAAAATGGTATCGGAGACATTTTTGTTTTTATATAAATTCAATTGGTATTATGAACATTTTTTGTAAGAAAATCTTTGTTCCCCTTTTGTGCGGAATATTATTTTGGGGCGCTTGCTCAGATGATGCACCGTCCGGAGAAGATAGCGGGCAGCAAACTTATTCATTGGTGGTGAAAAGTGTCACTGCTTCGGGAGAGGATTCCTTCGGGGAACTGCGTGAGGTATCGGTTTTTCAGTTCAGTGGCGGCAGCTTATATAGGACGCAATTGCTGAATCCGAAACAAGATGGTACATCCAGCATCTCTGCACTCAGCGGCTCGCGGTTATATTTTCTTTCAGAAGTGAAGCTGCCCGTTCAGGAAGAGAAACTGACCGAAGAGGAATTGTGTAATATGGCCATTGGCGAAGGGCTTCATGATAATTCCGCTCCGGATTTCATGTCGGCGGTGGTTCAATTGGAAGATGATGTCGAGACGCGCAATAATCCGGAGGTCAGTGTGGGCATGAAACGTGGGGTGGCCCGTATCGACCTGAACACTACGGCCGACGATAAGACGCGGATTGAGGAGATTATAGTGGAAGATGCCCCGGCCGAAACTTTTCCGTTTCAGGAAGGCGTTGCCGTGTCAGACAAGACGGTGAAATATGTGAAGACGTTTGAACCGGCATTCGGAGGAGAACAGCCGAGCGTATTCCGTATTTTTGAAAGCATGTGTCCGGTCCATGTCGTTTTGCGTGGTACGTATGATGGGATTCCCATCAGGCTGAAAATGGAGTTGCCGCGTATAGAACGCAACAAGGTGTATGAATTGTCGGTACTTAACGTAGGGGCTACGGTAGAAGGCGTTTTCGAAATCAAGCCGTGGGAAGAGGGCGAAACGGTGACTGGCAAGCCCGACGCGGACCATCGTATTCTGTTGGATGCTTCCCGGTCTGTCATCCCCGAGGGAGTATCGGTAGATTATGAGAACAACATTGTAGAAGTGCCTATGACGGGAGTAGATGGCATGCAACTGGCGTTTCTTGCCGACACCCGGATAGATATTGCATCTGCCGAAGGAGTTGTGGATGGCGTGATGCTGACCGACATGGCGGTGACCGAAGAGGCTGAAGGGATTGTCTCTTCCTTCAGCGTATCTGTTCCGGCGCAAGGCAGCGGACGGTTGGGCTATTCGTTCATGGTACACCTGAAGAATGCGCTTATGGCCGGTTCTTATGACTACGTGGAAGTGCGCGTGGCTCCCAGCGACAAGCAGATTGAAACGGTGGAGATGGCAGGAAGCGTGTGGATGGCTTTTAATGCACGCAGCAGCGACCTCGAAGACCAGATTTATCCGTTGGACGGTGCTACGGTGGAAGACATGTACCGCACCAGCTGGATTAATACGGTCGGTGGTCTGTTCCAGTGCGGCCGCAAGTATATGTATGTGCCTTGGCAGGGATATAACCCTTCCAACAACCTGGGCAACCAGACTGCCGACATGCCTTGGCAGAATGATTCGCACATGCCTTGCCCTGAAGGATATAGAGTGCCTACCCGCGACGAACTGAACTCCTTGCTTCCGAAAGGCCAGGAGATTCCCGGTACTTATACGGCGGGAAACGGAGAACGGATTACCGCCACGCTCCATGTAGGAGAAGGTACGTTGGTGACCCCTACCGGTGTCACCGGAACACAACATTACGTGAAGTTTACTTCGGAAGATACCGGCCGTTACCTCATCATACCTTTGGCAGGAGGAAAGGGTGACAAATCGACCTCCAACAATCCCTCTTTTGGAAAACGTGCCGTGTTGTGGACTAGCCAGCGCGACGGTTGTCCCGGAGGATATGCCTGGGCCTATTGGATGCAGTTCGAAGGAAAAGATTCGACCGTCATTGCCGAACAGCGATTGCAGATGGAGGCGTTCGCGTCCTTGCGTTGTGTAAAGAAATAGAGGAGGGCAGGACATGAAGATTATAAGAATTATAATGCTTTTGGGATTGCTGCCGTTGCTGGCCAGCTGCTCTTCGGACGGGCTTGGCTTCGACAGCGCTGAACAGGCCGGCGCAGGGCAGGTGACCTTCCGGTTCGGCTTGCAGGCAGATGTCACTGCCGGGGTGCGCACCCGCAGCGAACAGCCGGAACCGATAGCCCGTATGTGGTATGCCATAGCCGACGAACGGGGCGAAGTAATCAAGCCGTTGTATCAGAAACTGGAAGCCGATTTCTCCAAACTGACCATCGAAGGATTGGGGTATGGCGACTATACCGTGGTGTTTCTTGCTACCACCCATCCGGAATCGGATATTACGGTTGACGAGCCGGCCCTGCTGTCGGATGCCTGGCTGGTGAATCACGTGGAAAAGGCACCGCTTGATGAGGCCTGGTTCTATAAGAAGATAGCGTTGCACATCGGCCGGGAGCAGGCTCCGGTGATGCAGACCGTCTGCCTGGAACCTTGTGTGGGCAGGGTAGATGTCGATTTGGATGTGTCGTCCGACTATATGTGGCGGTTTATCCGCAACATAGAGGTCTCTTTCGATGATGCCCAAGGGGTGTATGCCGGTATTCAGGCCGGTGGCGAGTACGCAGGTGCCGGAGGAGTGGACGCTTACAACATCACGCAGCGCCGTTCATTCTACTCGTTGCCCGGACGGGAGGCACTTTCCGGACGGGTGACGATTGAGTCGGAGCGTAGCGACGGAACTTCCTTTATGCAGGTCTATCGCTTCAGTGGTTGCAAGATAGAAGCCGGACGCGTGTCGCATATCCGCATCAATTACCGCCATCCCGAAAGTAGCGAAGGCTTGCTCTATGTACGCGAGGAGGATTTCTCCCGATTCCGGACGGATACCATGTTTCTGGCCGACGAACCGCGCGAGGTGTTCTACGATAGCAATCGCCGTTCCTTTCGGGTGAATGCCCCGTTGCAGGTGTCGGTGTCCGATGATCATCAGCTGCTTGTAAAGTTCTTCTCGCCGATTGGCATCAGTGGCGTCAAGATACTGTGCCGTTTCAACAAGGTGAGCACGGAATTCTTCGAACTGGCTCGTTTCGACCGCATTTATCCGTTTATGGAGGCATCGTTCCCCTTGCCGGTGGTCAGTTCGGAACGTACGTTTGTAGCGGAGAACGGTCGCCGGATAACAGTTCCGGCACAGCCGGAACTCTCCAATGACGATGTGACGTTGCTTGTCCGTACGGAAGACCCCTTCATGAAAAAGATAGAGCAGATAGACAGCCGGTGGTTTATCCGCTTTTCCGCTTATTCGGCCGATAACGGGCATGCTTATTGGCGGCATATGGATCCCTTGCTTTGTCGTCACGGAGTGGCGTTGGTGCTCAACATGGCTTTCATGTTCGCTTCCGAAGAGTTCAATGTGGAAATGAATGCCTACGAGGGCAAGCTGAAGGACAATGGAGGAAATCCGATAGACCTGGATGCTTTGCGGCAAAGAATCCGCAACCACGGCGGTCTTGTGTTGGGCCGTGTGGTCGGAGTAGGTGGTTTGGGTGGAGGCAACACTTATGGTCTGGCCGATTATTGTTATAAAGGTGTTTACTTTGATGCCACGGCGCCGGGAGCCAATCCGCATAATTATGCCCGTCAGGCCATGTTTCACGAGTATGGGCATTGTTTGGGCTACAATCATAGCAGTACGATGACATACGGTGACCAGTGGACAGTACTTTGCGCTACAGTTTTTGTGGGCATGGGGCAAGATGGCAAATTGCCGGTATGTTCAAAAGAGGTGGTAGGAGGTTTACCAATGTAACGTGACAAAAAAACGCGGCATCGAACCATGTGTTCGGTGCCGCGTTTTTTCTCTTTTGGTGTCAACTGTTAGGATTTTCGGTGATTAATGCACCTCTCCAAGGGGTTACTTCGACAGATAGTGTGAGGTAGTGACTGTCTTTTTCATCCGGGGTGTCCGGAGTTATGGGAGCGGGGTCGTTTTCCGAAATGCGCGGATGTCCCAGACGGTTGATCCCCGTTACGGAAAGCTTGTAAATGTTGTTGCGCACGATGGCAAACTCCATAGGTCCCGTCACGGTGTCGTCGTTGTTGTCATTGTGCCGGTTCCAGCAGAAGTAGTAGCAGTAATAGCCTGCTGCGTCGTAGTCGTCCGTGTTCGATTGGTAAAGGGTGAACTGTGCCTTTTTGGCGGCTTTCCTGAAATTGGCCTGGAATGCCTCGTTGCCAATGTTCTGTTCATGCCACTTTTGCCACAGATAGTCCGGGCTTGTTTTGTCTGTGCTATAGACGGCTGTTTGCCCATTGCTTTTTATGGTGATATTCTTCTTCTTCTCATTTCCGAATACGGCTTTATAGAACCTGCTGTTCTCCTCTGTCAAGAAAGCTTTTTCGCGCACTTCCTCCCATGTCACGTAGAGTGTATTGGCATAGGAATAAAGGATGGGGTCTTTAGCCGGATTTCCCTTGGCATTTGCAATGGCATCTTTCAGTTTCCGGGATGCCTTGTCGGTCGCCATGATTTGCCCCTTGAATACGATGCCGGTGCTGATTCCGTTCTGTTGCAGTTCTATGCCGGGAATGGTGTTTTCGGTTACATACCGCCATGTGTGGTACCCTTTCCCTTTATTCTTGACAACCTTTGAAATTTGCGAGGTGTACCATTGGCTGCGTGCGGTGGCGTCAATGTCCCAGTTTCCCCCTTCATAGTTGCCGAGGCAGAAGTTGAAGAAATCCTTGAAGGGATAACTTTTATCGATGTTTTTGGCGGTTCCGCTTTTTATTGCGGCATCCGTATTTACCACATAGTTGGTTTTCGGGCCGTGGCTATGTTCTGCTCCGCATATCTGTGCGTTGGCATTGGCACCGTTGTCCGACACGCGTCGCAAGTAGTAGAAGTCGCGGCTCATGTTTACCAAAGCCATTTTGGTCAGTTTCACTTTTAGGGTGGCGTTTCCTTCGTCATTCCCCACTACGTAGGTTTGGTCTTTGTTTTTACTTCCATCCTTGGAGTCGAAGCGCGCCACGGCACGTTCCACCAGGATGGTGCCTTCATTGTTCACCTCTTTTTTTCCGGTGCCTTTATGGTTTGTTCCGGAGAAGTGGAAGGGTGTGCTCTCTTGGAAATGGCTTTTCCAGGATTCTATGTTTTTAGGAATTCTCTTTTCAATGCACGTTCGGGTTGCGGTGGACATAAGGAATCCATGCTGATGGTCTTTTCCTCCCCATACGCTTTCTCCTCTTATTACATAGCCGTTGGCATCTTCAGTTATATTCTCGGTTTTGTGTATCCATTCTTTCAGCATGAAGTGCTCTTTAAAGAGGTTTTGCAGTTCGTTTGTAGGGTTGCAGAAGACGTAGAGGTGGATTCTGTCTTTTCCTTCATCGAGTATCCCGTCGGCCTTGTAGTAGGCAGCCAATGCGGCTTTGTCGATTTTCTGGACGGTACTGACGGTGCCTTTTGCTTTGTTGAGGTTTGTCAGTGATACTTGTTCGCCGCAGGCAATGAATTTGTTGTCTTTATCTGCCAGTACAAGCAGGATGTTGTTCACCCGATTTTCGTGCTCTTCTCCCGTTATGGCATTGCCGGTGCTGTTGTTGTCGGTTTTATTGTTTTCATTTGTTGTGTTTTTATCAGTTGTGGACAGTTGCACTTGTACGTTCACGTACACTGCATCTTCCGGTTTGTCCGGCATTGCATCTGTTTTACGCCTGCTTTTGGGTTAGTAGGGTTGCCGCAACTTGTAATGGTACATATCGCCAATATGCTGATAAAAAACATGTTCCAGTATCTCTTTTTCATAGCGTAAATTTATTAAGAATTTCGGCATACAAAAATAAGACAAACGACAATGGATTCCAATTTTTAACTATTTTTTTCTGACTTTTCTCTATAAATGTTCAAATTCTTCTGTTGTCAGTTTGGTTGCTTGGATAATCATTTCCGTAGCTACTCCCATTGTTTTGAGATTGCGGGCTATCTCGAAACGACTGGCTCGTATACCTTCTTCTCTCCCTTCTTCTCTTCCTTCCATCAGCCCTTCCAGTTTATTGCCTTTTTGGGGGTGATTTCGAGTAGAGTTCATCGTTATGCTATTCTGAAGTAGGGCGGCAGATGGTGGCGTACATTTCCCTGCATTCTTCGGAACTGTCGACTGTTTGTAAGTGAACTACCCTGGTCGTTCGAGTGAACTACCGGTGTCGTTCAATCGAATAACTGGGGTCGGCTGCCTGAACTACCCTGGTCGTTCACTTGGATAAAAGCGCTCCGATGTGCTGAAGGCGGCAACTTGTCCGATGCGAAGAAGGGTGTTTCAGAATCACGTGTCGACGGTTTGTCGGTTGCTGATGCCGTTTCTCTTTATCATAGAAGAAAAGAAGTTTCACCGGAAAAGCCGATAGATAGGGCGGAAGTGTGATAAGGTGAAGGCTGTGAGGGTTTGAAATCATTCTCCGTGTAGGGACTGATTTCGGCTTTCTTTCGCAAGGTGTGAGAGGACCTGCTCCGGCAGTGCTTCTTTTAGGAGGACGTGTTTTTCTTTGTCCAGCAGGTAGAGGGTGGGCATGGAGGGGAGTATGTACAGTTCGTTGTCGGTGAGGGTGTGAGAGGCGGTTCCGGCCATCCAGTCTGTGGGCAGTCTGTTTCCGGCACGGGGGGCGGCTTCGGGACGCGGGGCTGTTTCGGGGGTGTTTTCGGTGTTGATGGCTAGCACGGTGAGCAGTCCGTCGTGCAGCATCTGCTTGAAGAGACGGTCGTCGTGCAGCAGGGCGATGGTCTGGCGGCAGTGGGTGCAATCGGGGTTGTAGAACATCAGGAGCAGGCAGTGGGCAGAGGGGGTGGTGTGCAGCGTCCGGTGGTCTCCTTCCGGGGCGAAGTAGGCGAAGTCGGTGGCTATGGTGCCGGGGCGGTTCTTCAGGGCGGCAGAGAGGAGGAAGCGGGGGCGGGACTTTTCGGTATCATTCAGCAGGGGGGTGTGGGCGATGGCTTCCAGAAAGGGGATGAAGTGCTCCTCGCTCTGCATGGGCGAACCGATGGTATAGAGGTACTTCTCGGCCAGTTCGGCCAGTAGCAGGTAGGCGGGTTTGTCGGCTTCGGCGCGCTGCATTAGCAGGTGCACGGCTTCGGTGCGGGCTTCGGCAGGTGCATGGGGGAAGAGGGAGAGGTAGTTGACGAGGTTTTGCTCCATGAAGCCGGGATTGCGGCTGCGCAGGGTGTCGGAGAAGGACATGCTGTCCCAGAAGTGTGCCAAGAGGTAGGAGGCGCGTTCGTGGGGAGTGCGCAGGGTTGCGGGGATGGCAGGCAGGGGCAGGTCTTGTGTCTGATTTTGTTGTGCGTTCATGCTGCCACTGATGGCGGTAAGCATGAGGCATATCAGAAAAATTGAAAGTCTGTCATTCATTTCTCTCTCTGTTAGTTTAAGAGCCTGTTTAAATTTTGTCCGGCATTCTCAAAAGAAACTGAGTGAAAACTTCTTTAAGCAAAATTTAAACAAGCCCTTGAATGTCCGCTGATTATTTTTCTACACAGCGGATGAAGCAAGCATCCTTACCAGTGTTTGCAGCACTCACCCCATACGGGAAAAAGTCAAAGGTAAAGTAGTTGAAATCCCACCCTATTACATATTCAAAATCGAGTCCCATACTATGACCTTTATTTCTCGAATATTTGTTAAGCCAATAAACTGCTCCCGGCCTCATATATATATCATAAAAGAGAGGCGTGTTATTTGCGGTAGCATCCGGTAAGAATGCATTTTGATAACTAGCATATCTTAGTATTCCAGGTCCTTTAGAGTTGCTATTCCCCCCCTTCGTGTCATCTTGTTTTCTATGACCATATCCGGAAGCTCCAATGGGGAAAAACAGGTTCTTTCCATTTTTTTTATTGTAGACAAAGCACCCCCGCATTCCACGCCGGGTATTTTCATAATCGTACCCATAGACCTCTGTTATATGATTCAAAGTTTCTTGAGATTCATCCCCATATAGCACTCCATATCCTTCCGCTATATCTTCTCCTTGGTATAGATTTAAAAAATCTTCAAAAGAAGCTATGCGGGCATTGTGAATTTCCAGATTGTCAAACGCGGGTTCTGGTGGAGTATCTCCCCAAGGATTAAAGTCAGGAGGTGTTATAGCGCTCCATGTGATTTCCTGTTTATTTTCCGTGTTATCGGTGGCAATCAGTAACTTATCTGCATTATTCTTAAATTTATCCGGTGTTATCTCGATCCAAGGAGTTTCTGAATTTTTATTGCACATTGCATCAATCGGTTGGTCTAAGTTCAGGAATTTGAACAACGAGCCTTCTTCCAAAGGAGAATCTGTTTCCTTCGAACTTGTCCGTAGATTATGGGCATGCCACTTGGTTCCTGTTCCATCGAATAAGTCATCCGGAGCATCTCCTTGTCTGACGAAAATCAGATGATAACAAGTATAATTGTGATATTCTACCCGGATAATGGCATAACGGTTTTCCTGCGGGCTGCAGGTTCCATTAAATTTGATACGAAAATCTATCGTAGAACCAGTCTCTCCTCCGATGGTATCGGTGGAAGCTCTTGTTTCGTCACTTAATTTGATAAAATTGTCTGTTCCACAATATACATACGCTTTCCAAGGACCTTCTGAAGTAAATGTCTCAAATCTCTCTGCATTTTCTTTAGGAAGACGTTTCAGCTGTACGTGAAAGTCTTTGTCGTTGTCATGGCTACGCCAAACTCCCTTAGGATTGACTATACGCCGCACTTGATAAATGATAGGATTTTGATTATTCTTATTGTCTTCATTTAATAGCGGATTCCCACTGAAATCCGTACCATCCGTTGATATTTTGCTACCATTCGTAAATGTTACCACTATTTTTACCTCTGATCTGCGTTGATAGGCCACGTATGGATTATTTCCGGTATAACCGGTTGTTTTAATTAATTGTTTGGCACGGGTGTATATGGGTAATTGGACATGAAACACACTGTCGCCCTCATTCCTTACAATACATTTCCCATCACTATTGCCTTGATTGTCAAATGTCTCATACTCTTTGCTCTCACCTGGTATAGGCAACGTCTCGCCATTAGGTATGTACTCACGCTCTCCTCTTTTGTTTTCTTTATAATAGGTCTCGTTAGAACTTGTTGTTACATTCAAATCTTTTGTTTGTTGAAGGGATAAAAAACCATTCCACTGATTTTGGTATGCTAAATCCATTTTCTTCCAATAGACAAAGTCCGATGCAGGTTCATTTGGACCCCATCTGTTATCTAAGATTCGTGCTTCTATCTGTTTTATTTTTTGTCCCCCCGTTCTGATTTTAAGTGGGAGCATCATTGAGTGATTATACAAATAGGATATATAATAGGGGTTGGGCACTTCGATACCGGGCTCAGGTTCTTCGTATTCGATGTGCCAGTCCACGTCGTTGGCGTATTTGTTGAATTTCAGTGTCAGTTTGTAGTGGTGGTTACGCTCGGCGTTGTAGTCTTTATAGACGTCCTTGCCCAGCATGAAGCGGTAAATGATATCACCATTGCCCACTCGGCCGTCAACATTGGAAACATAGTAGGCTTTTACTTCGATGTATGTGCCATAGGGCTTTTGGTCTTTATAGTATTTATCTCCGGGCTTGTTGTTCAGTCCCGGTGCATCCAGTTCTTTATCATCATTTGCGTCCTGTCGTTTGTCTTTTCCTTCTCCCTGCATGTTTTCATAGAAGAAGAGTGCCTCGTTGGTTTCTCCATGGGCCAGTTTGGCATACTCCGCTTTCTTGCTGTCATATTCCGCTTTCGCTACAGAGACTCCTTTTTGGGCATTGTCGATGTAGTAATAATACGATTGGCCTTTCGTGATACGTGCCGGCCAATGTTCATCGTAGTTTGTTCCTTCGGCATACGTAATGCTTTCGCCATCTGCCATAAGGCCTCCATAATCTTCAATGTCATCATTAGGATTCGTGTTGATGGTGCTTTTCTTGCCCAGATAGCATTCCGTAGGTATGTCCTTGATGGTAACCGACTTGAGGTATATAAACACATTCTCGTGAAGGTCGGAACCGTCGTATGCAATAGTCACTTTGGAAGCGGCACGGCGTATCCAGGCGTGCAATTTGACGGATGCCCGGTTTATGACTGCCACTTCATCGTTCTGCACGCTTCCGGTAACGGTGAAATAGCCGAACATCTGGTTGTTGTTGGCTACTTCATCCTTATCCCATTGGAGGGAAATGCTTTTCAGGCCGTCTGCGGTTTTTATGGCTTCGGAATAGTCATCATTCGTAAGCAAGTCTTCCATATTGGCCACCGCATAAATCCGATAGCGTCCGTAGGGGATTTTCAGTTTGAAGTCGGCATGGGGCGTCTGTGCTTCGGCGGGAGGAAGATTCGAGTCGGGATTGTTATCCGGTCTGTCTTTGTCTTCCGACAATTGATATTGCCCTTCGCCTGTTCCTTTGGTAAGGGGATATGTCTTCAGCAACTCTCCTTTTTCATTATACAGCAACACGCACAAGTCCTCGATATTCTTTATCACATTTCCTGCCGTACGCGTATTTCCATTCAATGCAGGAGTAAGGGGCTTGAACTTCACGGTTGCGCTGACGAGGCTTTCGCCTTCGCCTGTCTCGCCGCCGTTGTAGAGCGGGTCGTCCTGGCAGGCGGCACTGCCGAGGAGCAATATGCACAAAAGTATGTAGGTCAAAAAGTTGCGTTTCATATCCGTTGCTGTTTTTTTGTATGTATGTTTTAAGAATGAAGCCTTCCGGTGTTTTTTCAGGCGAGGGAGGCTCCTTCGGTGTTTAGCGTTTCTTCGGGTCGCCTTTCTCGTCCAGCCCGAATACGGGGTCGAGTACTACTTCCCAATAAGGTTCCACGTCCACTTCCAACTCCAGTTCCGCCTCGGAAAGGTTCTTGAAATTCACCTTTACCTTGACATGCGTGTTGCGGAAGAGCGAGGCCAGATTCGGCAATGTGGCGGTGTAGCTTCTTGCCACTTTAGGGCTGTCCGGAGCAGTCGTCTCTTCATCAAAGCCCTCTTCCGTGTGGATGGTCACTTCGTACTCCTGCAATTTCAGGTTTGCGTCCTTGCCTTGTGCCAATGTGCCGTCGCTTTCGGGCAGGTAGACGGGGGTGGTGAATTTTGCTTCTTCTCCTGCTTTGAGGGAAGATACCTCTATGGCCTTGCTGAATGAATAGGCGAAATCTCCGTCCTCTTCTCCTTCTTCGTGCTGCGGCACTTCGTAGTCGGTCAGCCATTGATATTGGGTCGCTTCGCTTTCCGCCTTTTCCGATTCCGCCACCATCCATGTTATCCAGTCTTGGGCGGTACCTTCTCCGGGCAATGTCGCTTTGGAAGGATTATCCTTGTCTCCGGTATCTGCCACCCAGTATTTTCCGTTCGTGTCTTTGTTGGCGTGCGGCATCAGATACATCCGGTCTTTGACGGCTTTCTTCAGGCTGAATCCGGTCACGTTGATGGCCCGTTTCGCGGTTTTGCCGAATGCGAAGGAGAACTTGGTGGCGGCGCGTACCACGTACAACACTTCGGGCATGCCTTGGTAAAAGCCGTTTGAGAAGTCTTCTTCGTGCGCCTCGTCCTTGGGGGGAATCGTTATCTCGTAGACCGACGTCATCGGTATGCCGTTTCCCGCTTCGAGGGCTGCGGCATATCGGTAGCCGCCGTCCGTGTCTCCCAGTCCGAAGACATAGCTGTCTACGGGGGCTTTCCCATTTGCGTCGGGCAAGAATGCACCGGTGCTTGTGAAGTTTAGCAAATTGCCGTTCGTGTCTTCCAGTCCGTTGCAGTTGGCCAGCAGGTAGATACGTTTCTGACAGTCGGCTTTCACCCGGAAAGTGTACTCGTCCGATAGTTGTATGTTTGTCTCGGTGATGAGTCGGTTTTCTTCCACTTCCCATGCACTTGCGCCGGCTGTATCGTCGCTCGCCTTCGAAGCGATGACGATTCGCAATTGGTTGATGTTTTTGTCATCGGGGGTGCCGTCGGTACGTGTAGAGGCTCCCACTACGGCTGTGTGGAAGGCCAGATACACGGTGTTGTCCTCCTCGGCGGGTGGCTGCTGAACGATGGATTCATCGTTGCACGAAGTAGCTCCCAGTAAGCCGCAGAGGAGGCAGATTCCGATGATATGTCGATGCTTCAATTCCATTTGAAAAGCTGTTCTTGGTTTGTTGAAAGTCGTTTGCCGGGTAGTCCGGTTTTTATGTGCCACGCATGCCGTAGTTGTTACAGTTCCACGTCATTGATGCGTACCACCCAATCGTTTACCACAATACATGTATTCAACCAGCTGTCGTTGCCGTCGTTGTTCTTTAGGAAGAAGAAGAGGGTCCAGCGGCTTTCGCGGTCCAGATACTCTTGGTCGCCCATGTCGTAACGGTCGCTCTGCATCAGCAGCAGGTATTTGTTGAGGGGGATGTCTATCACGGTCGCTTTGTCGGCATGCCGTTTCACCACCAGCCTGGGAGAATTCCTGGCCATCAGGCGCGGCACGCTCAGTTCGGCGTATGCCACTTCGATGGGTTCGGGTGCTACGCCGGGTACTATGACGGATGCTCCTGTCCGTGCCTGTCCTTTCACCCACGGGGTGTAGGTGACGTCGGTCACCGGCAGCAGGTCGTTGTCGTAGTCGAAGAGGGTGTTGTCGTCCGTAATCTCGAAGTCGAAATCCTCGGCATTGACAATGCCTCCCGCCACTTGCTGCAGCACGATGCGTATGCCGTTGGTGTTCTTCATCATCTTTACCGTGCCTTCGTTGTAAGACTCGGCCGTTTCCATGGTGAGTTCTCCCCAAAACATATCGTGCAGCAATTTCCGTTCGGGCAGGCTGAGGCAGTCGGCGTTCAGCCGGGTCTTGAGCTCGGTGCGTTTGGTACTTGTGTTTACGGTGAAAGAACTCTTTTCGCATGCGATTCCTCCGTATGCCACAAAATGGTATTTGCCGTCAGGCAGGTCAAGCTTCATCCGGTAGTTCTCGTCTTGCAGCTCTGTTCCGGTCACAATCTTGGTATCCACGTAGTCGTCATTCTCATCGTAGATATAGAGGGTGAGGCAGTCCACTTGGTTGGGGAACGCGTTGGCGTACTCCATGTTGTAGTCGTAGACGAAGCGCAGCGATACGCCGTGCAGACACGGGTCGAGGTCTTCAAAGATGCGCTCGCACGAGGATAAGGCAACGGCTGCCAGCAGGGCGACGAGCACCCTGCCTGCGAACCTTGAAAATCTATTTCGCTTATTGCTTTGCATACTTGTTGTGTTTTTAGAATTCAATGTCGTTTATGCGAACCACCCAGGGAAGCACCTCGACAGAGAGCTTCAGGTAGATGTCGCCCTTTTCGTCCGGAGTTCCGGGGTCGACGGGGTCGGGGTCGTTTTCGCTAAGGCGCGGATGGCCAAGGCGGTTGATGTCGACCACAGACAGTTTATACACGTTGTTGCGCACCACGGCAAACTCCATCGGGCCCATTACGCCGTTGTTGCCGTTGTCGTTGTGACGGTTCCAGTAGAAGTAGTAGCAGTAGTAGCCTGCACCGTCATTCTCGTCCATGCTCGACTGGTAGAGGGTGAACTGATGTTCATTGTTGGTGGCTACTTCCTTGAAAGCCGACAAGGCGGCTGCATCTTTGTGGCCCTTTTCATTATACCATATATTCCACATGTAGTCGGGGCTGCCGGCATCATCGCTATAGACGGTTTCTGACGGAGTGTTTTTCGGTGTTCCGAATACCGCTTTCTTGAATTCCTCGTTTGCCGTTGCGTCAAGTGCGGCTTTGCGTACTTCTTTCCAACTTACATAAAGTTGGTTGGAATAAGCGTAAAGGATGGCATCGGCGTCAGAATCGCCAGTTGCTCCGTTGATAGCGTCTTGCAATGATTGGGGAGCATCTGTTGTCGCCTGGATTTTCCCTTTAAACACGATGCCGGTACTGATGCCGTTCTCCTGGTTGTTTATGCCGGGGATGGTGTTTTCGGTGACGTAACGCCAGATGCGGTAACCGTTTCGCGTGTGGTCGCTGTTCCATTCGTCATCGTTATCTTCTTCATTTTGGTTGTCGATAACGTCTTTGATCAGACTGGTGTACCACTGGTCGCGGGCTGTCTCGTCAATACTCCAAGTGTTGTTTTCCTGGTGTCCGAGGCAGAAATTGAAGTAGTCGGCAAAAGGATAGCTTGCGTCGATGGCTCCGTTCTTTTGTTCGGCATCGGTATCTACTACGAAGTTCCAGTTTTGTCCGCTGTCGTATTCGGTTCCGCAGATTTCCACGTTGTCGGCCAGACCGTTATCGGATACACGGCGCAGGTAGTAGAAATGCTTGCTCATGTTAATCAACGCCATCTTGTTCAGTTTGACTTTTAGCGTAGGCTTGTTGTCTTTTTCTGCTATGACGTATGTTTGGTCCTTGCTGGGACTGCCGTCTTTGAAGTCGAAGCGTGCCACGACACGTTCCACATGGATATTTCCGATGTTTCCGATTTCGGTGCCGTTGCTCAAGGTGTTTTTGCCCGAGAAATCGAAGGCGTTCTTTTCATTCGTAAAGTTGTCCCAATCGGTAAAATTCTTCGGAATATACTTTTTTATGTCTTTGCTGCTTGCCGTGGCCATCAGGAAGCCTGCCTTGTGGTCGTTTCCTCCCCAAACAGCTGCTCCTTTGACAGATCCGTCAGGCTCTTCTTCAAGAGTGGCAATCTCGTCAATCCATTCGCTGTCGGCACCGGACTTTTCGAAGATTGTTTTCAACTCCATTGTCGGATTACAGAATACATAAAGATTGACTTGGTCTTTTCCGGTCCCAAGTGTCCCGTTGCCATAGTAAGCGGCCAATGCGGATTTATTGATTTTCTGGGTGGTGTTGACGATTCCTTCACGCACTACCGGCAATGAGTTGTGTTCACCGGCGGCGATGAAGTTGTTGCTTGCATCCGCCAATACAATCAGGACACCATTCACCTTGTTCTCATAATCCTTTCCTACTTCCGTGCCGTCTGTACTGGTTCCATAATCGTCGTCGGAATCGGAGTCGGTCGAGCTTCTTGTATTTTTCCCTCCCACGGGCAGTTGTATGTTCACATTCATGTATACGGCATCTTCGGGATGTCCCGGGTATACTTCCGGTTCATTGCTGCCGTTCAGTTCGTTGCCGCTGCATCCTGCAATGGTGCACATTGCCAGCATACCAATGAAAAAAATACTCCAGTTCTTTCTTTTCATAGCGTATAATTTATTAAGAGTTTATTTATATTCGGGTGTTATGTTTTTGTTGCTTTCTTTCCTTTATTCCGCGTCTTCCGCCAGTTCTTGTCTTATGCGGTCTATCTGTTGCAACGCGTCTTCCGCTTGTGCCACTCCCTGCTGTAGCGCTTGCTTCAGCAACGGTTGGGCTGCGTCATAGTCCTTCAGCAAGGCGGCGTGTATGCCGCGTGCGTAGACGGCTTCGGGAGCATCGCCCGCCTTGCCCAGATAAGTCTCGGCTCCTTTCAGGTCGCCGAGGCGCAGGGCGGTGTTGGCGGCGTTGAGGTTTGCCACGGGGTCGTCGGGGAACATGCGCACGGCGGTTGCGAAGGTGGCGTTATACTCGTCGCTGCCCGGTTCCATCTCCTGCGCAACGAGGTACATTTCGTTCAGGCTCAGCTTCTGGGGCTGGTTCTTGAGCAGGTGCCTGATTTCTGCAAGGTCTGTATAGGCACGTACCTCGTACTGTACGGCATAGTCGGAATGACGCAGTCCGGGATAGACTTCGCTCAGCAGGTAAGCATAGTCGGCGGGATAGGCCGCCTTGATTTTCCGGTCCTTCGCGTCAGGGTCCAGGTCGCCGCGTATCAGTGCCAGAATGCCTTCTCTGTTCTTCAGCTGCGAGGAGGTCACGAAGCGCTCCAGTCCTTCCCAGTCTTCGGGCTCGAAGCTGGTGGTGAAGAGTGATTGGGGGAAGGCGTACTGCTTGCGTACATATTCTTTCAGGGTTTCGGTACGTCCCTTGGCCAGGCGTATGTTGTTGCTGTACGACCCTTCGGGCGAGGCGTACCCCTTGATGCTGATGCTGATGATCTTGCTGTCCGCATCATTCTTCACGGCGTCGATGGTAGAGAGAATCTTCTTCAGCTCCTCCGGGTTGCGTCGGTAGTCGGGATGTATCTCGGTACGGTTCACGGGGAAGTCGATGTAGGCTGAGCCTTCAATCCGGTTGATTTTCTGCTCGGCCTTGGGGCGTATGTAGGCGTACGCGGGTACGAAAGGTGTCGGCACGCGCTTTTCCAGCCGTAGCTTGCTCAGGGGCGTAGCGGTGCTGGTCAAGGGGGCGTCGCAACATCCGCAAGTGGTTTCTGTGGCGCTGAGCCGGGCTCTTCCCATCCACTTTTCGTAGGGCACCGTCACGCGGTATTCTATCAAATCGCGTTCGCCGTTGCGATAGAGCCGTTCGGTGTCGGAGGCGTTTCGCAGGTGGTGGTAATAACGGTTGCGCCCCGCGATGCGTACGGCGGGCAGGCTGAGGCTGTCGTCTTCAAGGGTGAGCGAAGGGGTGAACAGTACTTCACGGTTGCTTCCTTGCTTGAGTGCGGAGATGTCGAGGTCCATCGCCACGAATAGTTTGTCTTCTTGCTTTGAGACGGCCAGGTTTTGTACCGCTATCTGTCCGTCCGTCAGTGTCTGGCCGTCAGCTCCCAGTGCGTAACATAGGCATAACAAGCCAGAAATCATTTTCTTAGCTAATTTGTTCATAGTGTCCATAACCACCGGATGAATTTAGAATGTGTATACAAGGTTTACCGCGGCCTTGGTAGGACCGACATAGTGGTGCGGTTTGTCTTTCTCGAGTTTTGTTCCGCAGTTGGCGCAAGGGTAGGCGTCGAATCGCGTGTAGACATATCCGAAGCCTATTTCGGCTTCCAGGTTCCAATGCTTGTCCAGAATCCAGGAATACCCGTATACCGCGCCCACGCCCAGGAACCATCCTTGGTAACGCCGGTCGGAGAGTTTGGAGAAGTCGCTTCCCAGAAAAGAGAAGTCGTTTTTCAGCCCGCCGACGTTGTATTGGCCTCCGAGCAGGTGTGCTCCCACGAAGTGTCCTGCCCATCGGTCGCAAAACCAATAGCGAGCTTCGGGTTGCAGAAGCCAATGCTTCCACTTCCGGTCGTGCGAGAGTGTCCATCCGTTGTAGTTGACGGATACGTCGAGCGTCCATCTGTCTGCCAACCCGGTTTCCACGCCTGCGTTCAGTGTAGCAAAGGCGTCGTATAGCAAATTACTTTTCAGAGCCACTTCCTGACATTTGGCTCCCATGCTGAAAAGACCTAAAAACAAAACCGCATAAAGTTTTAAAGTCATTTTTCCCATTATTTAAGATTTGTTAGTGTCATTAATATTTTATTCTCTATTTGTAGAGAAAGATTTATCAAATTACCAATAAATTCCTAAAAGGAATCAAACAAAATTCCGTATGCCCAGCCTATATACCGCTGGTAGTTACAATGAAGAGTATTCAGCAAAAATATAGATACTGCCGGAATTACTATTCACTGTTTTTTTGTTGTATAATTACAATGCGTAATAGTATTTCAAGTTTCTATATTATTTACAGTCTGCGCTGTCAGACTGTAGTTTCAGGATTCATCTCTTCCCAAGAGATGGATAGTGTGATAATTGATGATAACATGTAGCGATGGCACAAATACAAAGCCACATTCCGATATACATTTCAATATACAATTCCACAATTTCATGGATTTCAAATAAAAAACTTGGAAAATGTTTGGAATTTACCACTGCTTATCATACTTTTGCAGCCCAAATCCATCTCTTGGGAAGAGATGTACTTGCCTCTGTAAGTTTAAAGTAGGTTTAAAATGAGCTTGTTGGCTTTGTCTATGATTTCCGTATTGAGTGAGGCCAAATAAATCAGCGTTGTATTTTCGGAGTCGTGTCCCATTCCTTCGCTGATGACAGAAAGCGGAATGTTTCTGCTTTTGGCCACAGTGGCCCAAGAATGGCGGGCGACGTACATGGTGAGCGGTATGGTAAGTTGCAATGAGTTGCTGATAAATTTTAACTTTTTGTTGACAAGATGCAGCGCATTATTGTACTGTTTCCTTTCTTCTTCTCCTGCTTTTAGAATAATAGGGAGCAGATAGGGCGATTCTTGGGACATGGGATATTTTTCAAGTATATCTTGCATGTGCCGTTCCCATCGTATGCAAAGTTGTTGTCCGGTTTTCTTACGTCGATAGATGAGGACTCCGTTTTTCAGGTCGTTCTTTTTCAGATAAGCCATATCGACAAATGACATGCCCCGGGTGTAGAAGCTGAACAAAAACATGTCGCGTGCATAATCCAATGTCCGGCAGTGCGACAAGTCCATGTTTCGGATGTTACGGATGGTGTTTATGGGTAGTCCTCGCTTGATGGTTTTCTCTACGCCCGTATAGACATGCTTGAAGGGGAACACTTGTTTCGTAAAGCCTTTTTCTACCGCCCGGTTGTACACAGCCCTCAGAATCCGGTTGTAGAAGGAAATGGTGTTCATGCCCACCCCGGTCGATTTGAGGTAAGCCTCATAGGAAGCCATCAGGTCTGCATCGAAGTCTTCCCAAAATACATCCTTTCCCTGGCGGAAACGCATGAAGCTGTTGAGCGTACAAGTGTAGGTCTCGCCGGTGCGCACCTTGCCCAGCCGGTGCATACGGTCGATGTTTTCTTGCATGAACGGTTGTAGGGTTGCTTTGGGCGAAGTGCTGTTCTTTGCCTGCTTGCTTTGCGTGGCGGCAAGCTTTGGTCTGTTCTTGATAGATGCCATGAATAAAAAAATTAAAGTGAATAAAATTGTGCTGTTGTTCTGATACAGCTTTCGGGAGGCAAAGATGTAGCTTTTAGTTGGGATACAAGAGTGTGCTCTGGCATCGGGGCACACACTTGTTGATTGTTTATCTAATCTTTTCCCTGATTTTAGTCAGATACTTCTTCATGCCTTCCGCATCCTTATTGCTGATGATTTCCAGCAGGTTCTTCAGTTCCAGACGGATGTTCTCCACTTGTGAGGGGGTGCGTGGATTGAAGAGAATTTCCTGGAGCAGGTAGTCGTCTTCACTCAGCAGGCCTTTGGCAATGGCCATGTGCTTTTTGAAGGTAGTGCCCGGAGCTTCCTGGTGTTTCATTACCGCTGCAAACACGAAAGTGGATACAAACGGAATGGATAAGGAGTATGCCACAGTCTCATCGTGCTCGTCGAATGTATATTCAAAGATGTTCAGCTTCATGGTCTGGTAGAGGTCCTTGAAGAAGATTTTCCCCAAGTGGTCGCCTTCGCTGATGATGATGGCATTCTCTGTATTCAGATTGTTGAGGCTGGCAAAAGTGGGACCGAACATAGGATGCGTCGACACGTAGCGGAAGCCGCTTTCATCGTAGAACTTTTTCAGTCCGGTCTTTACCGAAGCGATGTCGCTGATGATGCAGTCTTTGGGCAGTACCGGCAGCACTTGGCGGAAAGCGTCCAGCGTGTATTTCACCGTAACGGCATTGATGACCAGCTCCGGCTCGAAGTCCTTGATTTCTTCCAGTGTGGTGAAGCGGTAGGTGTTGTAGACAAAACGCAGTTGGTGCGGATTGACGTCGAACACAGCCGTCTCATGCTGGAAACTCAATATATCTGTAAAGAAAGAGCCCATTTTTCCGGCTCCAAGTATTAGTATTCTCATGATGTTTAATGTGCTAATGTGCCAATGTGCCAATGTGCTAATTGCCATGCGGCATCACTGCGCAGCCAATTAGCACATTGGCACATTAGCATATTAAATAATTACTTATTTATAATTTCCATTTGTTGCCTCACACTCTCTTCGTGTATCGCCTCAAATACCTTTTTGATGAATTCAGCATCCATGCCACACAATGCGCCTTGCGAGCCGCGTTTCTCGAGGATTTCGTTGTAGCGTCCGGTTTGCAGGATGGTCATGTCATGCTCTTTTTTGTATGTACCGATTTCACGTGCCACACGCATCCGTTTGGCCAGCTCCTGAATAAGATTGTTGTCGCATTCGTCTATCTGCTTGCGCAATTCGCTGAGGTTCTCGGTGCTTTGTGTTTCCTTGCGGATGACCAGCAGGTTGAGGATGTAATCCAGCACATCCGGGGTGACTTGCTGGGCTGCATCGCTCCAGGCACAGTCCGGGTTGCAGTGGCTCTCGATAATCAGTCCGTTGAAACCCAAATCCATAGCTTGCTGGCAGAGTGGAGCAACCAGTTCGCGCTTTCCACCTATGTGGCTGGGGTCACAGATAATAGGAAGGTTGGGAATTCGGCGGCGCAGCTCAATGGGGATATGCCATTGGGGCAAGTTACGGTAGAGCTTTTTGTCATAGCTGCTAAATCCGCGGTGGATGGCACCCAGGCGTTTCAAGCCTGCATTGTTGATACGTTCCAAAGCTCCAATCCACAGCTCCAGGTCAGGATTTACCGGATTCTTCACCAGTACCGGGATATCTACGCCTTTCAGTGCATCGGCAATTTCCTGTACGGCGAAAGGATTGGCGGTGGTACGTGCACCTACCCAAAGAAGGTCAATTCCAGCCTTCAGGCATTCGTATACATGTTTGGCGGTAGCAACTTCTGTTGAAACGTACATGCCGGTTTCTTTCTTTACCTCCTTCAGCCATGCAAGGCCGTCTACGCCTACTCCTTCGAAGCCGCCCGGTTTGGTGCGCGGTTTCCAGATGCCGGCACGGAATAGCTTGAGGCCTTTGTCTGCCAATTGTTTGGCGGTGCTCATTACTTGTTCTTCGGTTTCGGCACTGCAGGGGCCGGCTATTACCATAGGGCGTTTGTCTTCAACACCAGGTAATGTGATAGGTTCTAATTCGAGTTCCATATTCTTTATTTGTTTAATAATATTCTTTAATTATGCTTTTTCTTCCTTGTGACGTTTCCTCCTTTTCAGAAGACCTTCTGAGCAAGGTCCCGGAGATTTAGTAAAACGTCGGAGAAGATTTACTAAATCGTTCCTCCCGTTTTAGTGAATCTCCGGTGGAGTTTTAGTAAACGGGATTCCGGCTTTAGGGTGTTCATCTCTTACTTGTAAGCATTTATTTCATGTCCTTGATACGCTTCAATGCTTCTGCCAGTTTATTGTCCTTACAGCAGAGGGAGATGCGGATATACCGTTTCCCGTTACTTCCGAAGATAAATCCGGGAGTAATGAACACTCTGGCTTTATGCAGCACGTGTTCAGTCAGTTCTTCCACGTCTGTACAGCTGTCGGGTATCTTGCCCCAGAGGAACATGCCTACCTGGTTTTCGTCGTAGGTGCAACCCAGGGTATGCATGATTTTTCCTGCCAACTGACGGCGGTTGCGGTAATTCGCGTTGTTGCCGTCATACCAGTCTTGCTCTGCTTCCAGGGCAGTGGCGGCTGCCAGTTGCATGGCACGGAACATACCGCTGTCGATGTTGCTTTTTACTTTCAATATCCATTGCACGAAGTCGGCATTCGAGGCAAGCATGCCGATACGCCATCCCGGCATGTTGTGGCTTTTGCTCATGGAATTGAATTCTATGCAGCACTCTTTGGCACCCGGAATGCTGAGGATGCTGATGGGATGTTCGTTCAGGATGAAACTGTAGGGGTTGTCGTTTACGATGACGATGTCCTTGCGGCGTGCGAAGTCCACCAGTTTCCGGTACAGTTCCGGTGTTGCGTTCGCCCCGGTGGGCATATTGGGATAGTTGGTCCACATCAGTTTTACACGGCTCATGTCCATCCGTTCCAGCTCGTCGAAGTCGGGCATCCAGCCGTTTTCTTCTTTCAAGTTATAGTTCACGACCTCGGCACCCAGAATCTTGCTTAATGAAGTATAGGTGGGATAGCCGGGATTGGGAACCAATACTTGTTCACCGGGGTTGACAAAGGCCAGCGTCACGTGCAGGATGCCTTCTTTGGAGCCGATGAGCGGTTGTATCTCTGTGTTGGGATTCAATGCTACACCGTACCATTTTTTGTACCAGTCCGCAAAACCGCGGCGCAGTTCGGGGATACCTACGTAGGGCATGTAACCATGTCCGTCCGGATTGCAGGCAGCTTCGCAAAGTGTTCGGATTGTCTTTTCGGAAGGCGGCATGTCGGGGCTTCCGATTCCCAGGCTGATGACATCCATTCCTTCGGCATTCATTTGTGCCACTTCTTTCAGCTTCTTCGAGAAGTAGTATTCGCTTACGCTTGCCAGGCGGTCGGCAGGCTTTATTCTACACGTTTGATTTTCCATCTTCATATTCTCCTAATATTTTCAGTTCTTTGGTCAGCGGTGTGATGGCCGCAATGGATTGTTTATATCTCAGTACATTGTCGAAGACGACATCTACGTAAAACTGGTATTCCCATTCACGCCCGATGATGGGCAGTGATTGTATCTTGGTCAGGTTGATGCGGTAGAAAGACAAAATAGACAATACTTGGGAAAGGCTTCCTTCAGTATGGGGAAGTGTGAATACCATGCTTGCCTTGTTGACGTCCTTGCTGCGATGCCGGTTCAGTTCATCTACTTGCCAAGGGTCGGCTACGACCAGGAAACGGGTGAAGTTATGTTTGTTGGTTTCGATACCTTCCTGCAGGACCTTCATGCCATAACGCTCTGCAGCAGCTTTGGAGCAGATAGCTGCATGGCCTTTCAGATGTTCCTGTTGGATGATTTCGGCACTGCGGGCGGTATCTTCGCCTTCCACCACTTTGATTCCGGGGTGTTGTCCCAGGAATTCACGGCATTGCATCAGGGCGATAGGGTGGGAGTTGACTTCGGTAATATCATCCCAGTCTTCATCGGGCAGGCAGACAAAACTATGGGAAATACGCAGCTTGTACTCGCCGACAATCTGTGCGCCACTTTGGCGTAATAGCTCATTGTTATGCAGCAAACTACCTGCAATGGTGTTTTCTATCGCCAGCATTCCTATGGTCTGACTGTCTTTTTTGATGGCACCGAACACGTCTTCAAAGTTGGCGCAACAGATTAACTCTATTTCTTCTCCTTCGAAGTACTTGTGTGCGGCGATGTCGTGATACGAGCCTAATGTTCCTTGAATGGCTACCTTTTTCATTATTTTTATTTTCTTGGTTATGCTATAAAAAAAATCCCGCTTCCATACGATGGAGCGGGATTCTGTATATTTACTTGTTTCTCTATTCAGTCCTTAAGCATCACTGTCACTTGATACATACAAACTCCCGCTCTACTTTCTGGCTAAAGTAAAAGTAAAAAAAGAAGTAATATGCATAAGTAAATGACTTCATACTTGTATTCTCTGTTTTTGAATTACGTGACAAAAGTAATGCTTTTCTTTTATATACAAACAAAAAACAATGTTTTTTTTAGGGATAGTAGCAATTTAACTTATTTCCCTTTAACTTGTACAATGACTTGAACCGGACGATGGTCGGATGAAATGGTGTCTTCTATGACTTTCCGGTATTGTACGTCAAACCGATACCCATTCTTGGAATAGCCGTAGATGTAGTCTATACATCGGTTGGGACGGTCTGCCGGGAAAGTATAAGAGGTTGTGTCATTGAGGGTGGCAAAATGTTTTGCCAATTCCAGCTGGGGAGCGCTTGCTGGTGCAGAGTTCATGTCGCCTGCCATAAAGATGGGCTTATCGACGTTTTGCAAGGCTTTTTCTATCAATGGTACGGCAAGGAGCTGGTCTTCTGGAGTGAGGGACTGGTGTGTGGCACAAAATACATAATCTTTAAATTCTGCAATAATGAGGGTACGTTTTTCTTCCCGTCCGGGCATTGGAATGATTTTGTATTTTATGGGTATCTCTCTGGAGAGGATTCCGATGCCGTAGCTTCCACCTTGAAAAGGAATGGCTGCTGCATAAGTCCCGTGCATTCCGGTCAGTTTTTCTAGTTCTCCGAGAGCATGGATTCCTTTGTTGCGCACCGTTACACTGTCAAGTTCCTGCAGGGCGACTATGTCCGGAGAAGTTTGACTGATAACATTGGCAATGCGTCGGTAATTGTACTCCTTGTCCATACCGATGCAATTATGTACGTTATAGGACAATATGTTCACTTGCTGTGCATGGGCAGGTGCGAACATCAGTACAAAAAGTACTGATAGAAATAAATTTCGTTTCATTGGCGGCAATAATTGAATTTGTTATAATCCCAGGATATTACCGGTACTTCCCCCCGGTTGGTTACCATATTGTCCGTTAAAGTTCTGTATCTCTTTAGGATTGAGTTCCAGTCCTTTCTTCATGTCTTCTGCAGAACCTTCCTTGTCGCCGTTCAGCAACTTGGCACGTCCGCGCTCATGATAGGCCTCTGCGAAATTAGGGTTCAGTTCTGTGGCTTCCGTAAAGAGCTCGATGGCTTCTGCCAGCTTGTTTTGGGTGATGTAAAGCTGTCCTAAGTAGAGGAAGGCTTGTTCGTTGAAGGGATTCAACTCCGTCACTTTCTGATAGCTGCTTTCTGCTTTTTCTTTGTTTCCCGTAGCTTCTTCTATCTTTCCGCAGAGCAAGATGGCACTTTCGTCTTCCGGGTCTTGTGCCAGAATGGTGTCTATGTCTTCCATCGCTTCCTTGTATTGCTGCATTTGGACCAGTGCTTCGGCACGGAGCAGACGTGCTTCGATGAAATCATCTTTCAGTACGATGGCTTTCGTAAGATGAGCGATGCACATGATGCCGTCCCCTTGCCCATTGTCTGCTTTGCCTAGCAGGTAGTGTGCCATGGCGTTGCCTTCTTCTATTTCGATAGCTTTCTTTGCCGCTCCTGCCATGGCGGGATAGTCTTCCTGCATGTAGCATACGTTGGCTAGACTGAGGTAGGTGGAGGTATGTTCCGGCTCTATTTCGGTCATACGTTCCAGCAGTTTGTGTGCCTCGTCCAGTTCGTTGGTCTGGGTGTAGACTTGGGCAAGGTAGCCCATGGTCTCAAAGTCTTCCTGAATGGCAAGGGCTTCAGTGAAGCATTTGATGGCGTAGTCTGTACGGCCCATGCGTTGTGCACGCATACCGTCATACTTGAATATCTCAAAATTCTTCTGCTCGTTTTTTTGTTTCTCATTTGCCGGACTGTCTGACTTGCCGGAGAAAAAAGATTTAAAGAATCCCATAGGTGATTAAAAATTAAAGAATTAAAAATTAAAAAGGAAAAGGAGGGGCATGGCTGATAAGAGATGTTCCTCTCAGCGGCAGGACATTCTTTTCCAACGGCAAAAGTAATGAATTATTTTTTGATTTGAAGCATTCCGTTGACAGCAATTACCTTACCTTCGTCCAACAATTCATGTAACACATCGATGAGCATGTTTTTATCGTCCGGTATCTGTTCTGCCAAAGTGGCTGGAGTTTGTGGTTTATCAGATAGGGCTTGAAGAATCTTTTCAGAAAGTTCCTTTTCCGAAAGGTGGCCGGAAGGTTTCTTGTTCTTCAAATTGATGCAAGTGTCGCACTGCCCGCAGTTATGCTCGTTCTTCTCTCCGAAGTAGTGTAGCAGCATTCGACTACGGCACACGGTATCGCTGCTCACGTAATCCAGCATGGCACTTATGCGTTTCTCATACCGCTCTTTGCGTTCCTCGTACACGGCGGGAGAGATTTGCAGGTGGCGCATTTCAACCCTCTCTCGCGTGTATATTATATATGGTGTCTTTTTGCGGGGGATGTAACTGACGATACGTAGCTTGGCTAGGTGGATGAGCTGTTCATACACTTGCCGGCGTGTGAGTCCAGTGCGTATGGCCAGTGAATCTTCATTGATGAAAGCATGGTCTGTGAAGACCCCGGTATAGGAGCGGAGAATGGTTTGGATGAGTTTGTCCATATCTTCGCCGAGCTCTCTCAGTTTATAAAGTTCGTCTCGACGGATAGTGAACAGTAGCCGGGATGCATTGTCTTGTTCGTCTGTATATTCCAGGTATCCCGCTTGTGTCAGAATCTTCAAGGCACTGTCCACGGGAACGGGGAAGTACTTGAACTTTCGGCAAAAGTCTTCTATATTGAACTCGCGTACACAGCCTTGTCCGTCTCCCATTGCCATCTGGTAATAGTATTGAAGATGCTCATATACTTCCTTTATATACTCTTTTTCAGGAAAGGTGTCGGGAATGCGTTTGTGCAGTGTTGCCTTATCCGACTTGGCGTAAAGGATGACCGCGTAGGCTTTTTGTCCGTCCCTTCCGGCACGTCCTGCTTCCTGGAAGTAGGCTTCTATGGAATCGGGCAGGTCCATGTGGATGACAATCCGTACATCCGGTTTGTCGATACCCATACCGAATGCATTGGTGGCGACCATGACGCGGCTTTCTCCCGTCTGCCAGCGTTGTTGGCGGATGTCTTTGGTGGCATCGTCCAGTCCGGCATGGTAGAAATCGGCGGTGATGTCTTCGTTGTGCAGCAGTTCGGTAATTTCCTTGGTGCGGCGGCGGTTGCGCACATAGATGATGGCGCTTCCGGGCATACGGCGCAGGATGTGCAACAGCTCTCCCGTCTTGTTTTCCGTTTTACGGACGATATAGGCGAGATTTTTGCGTTCGAAACTCATGCGGAACACATTTTCCTCACGGAAATGCAGACGGGCCTGGATATCTTTCACTACTTCCGGAGTGGCGGTGGCTGTCAATGCCAGGATGGGTACGCCGGGCAGAAGTTCGCGTATTTCGGCTATCTTCAGATAGGCGGGACGGAAATCGTAGCCCCATTGCGATATGCAGTGGCTTTCGTCTACCGTAATCATACTGATTTTCATCTTCTGCAGTTTGGTGCGGAAGATTTCAGTATCGAGCCTTTCGGGGGAGATATAGAGGAACTTGAAATTGCCGAATATACAGTTCTCCAGTGTGACGATGATTTCCTGCCTGCTCATGCCTGAGTAGATGGCAAGCGCCTTGATTCCTCGCTTTTTCAGGTTTTGTACCTGGTCTTTCATGAGGGCAATTAACGGAGTGATGACCAGGCAAAGTCCTTCTTTAGCAAGTGCCGGAACTTGGAAAGTGATGGATTTTCCTCCTCCCGTGGGCATTAGTCCCAAAGTGTCCCGTCCCTCGGTAATGCTGTTGATGATATCTTCCTGGATTCCCCGGAAGGTATCGTATCCCCAGTATTGCTTCAGAAGCCTCACCCCCAATCCCTCCCCCATAGGGAGGGGAGTTTTGAAGTTACTACTGCTGCTCATGGTCTTATTGAACTTTCTTGCTACTTCTTATCGTTGAATTGATATTCTTTCCTTCTCTATGCTAATAGTAGTGATTACTTATCTTATAGCATCAACCAATTTTCATCATTTCCTTAATATAAGGAGACTATTCTTATTCCCCTCCCTGTGGGGGAGGGGTTAGGGGAGAGGCTTTCAGTTCGGCTTTATGTCTTCAATCTGCAACTGCACTTCACCCCTCTTATGGGTATTCTCTTCAATGGAATAGCAGATGTCGAAGGAACGTTTGGTCTTGATGAAGCGTACGTGGGAACTTTGCCCGAAAGCGATGCCGTTCATTACATTGTTCGATTTATTATCCACCAGTTCTAGCTTGATATGTTCCTGGTCGCGGCCTACGACTTTGCTGGTACCATAATCATAGACATTGTGCGTACAGAAAATGGGTTTGGCATTGTCCGGTCCGAATGGATTGAATTTCTTCAAGTCGCTGAAGAATTTCGGAGTGATGTCTCTGAAATCAATCTCGGCATTGATGTCGATGACGGCGCATGTCTGTTCCGGCAGGATATTTTGTGATACGAACTCTTCGAAGCGTTCGATAAAGGCCGGTACATTTTCCACCTTCATGGAAAGACCGGCGGCGTAGGTATGACCTCCGAAGTTTTCCAGAAGGTCGCGGCAGTATTCAATGGCTTTGTAGACATCGAATCCGGAGACGGAACGGGCAGATCCGGTTGCCATGTCATCCGTACGTGTCAGTACTACTGCCGGCCGGTAATAGATTTCCGTCAGCCGGGAGGCTACGATGCCGATGACGCCTTTATGCCAGTCTTCATTGTACAATACGATGGAACGTCGGTCGGCAAGTCCGTCCAGGTCAGCTACAATCTTGTTGGCCTCCTCGGTCATGGTCTTGTCCAAGTCCTTGCGTGTCTCGTTGTATTGGTTGATTTGTCCGGCTTTCTCCAGGGCAAGAGAGAAATCTTTTTCAGTAAGCAAGTCAACAGCTTCTTTCCCGTTCTGGATACGTCCGGAGGCGTTGATGCGGGGACCTATTTTGAATACAATGTCACTGACGGTGATGTCCTTGTCCGTCAGTCCGCAGACATCAATGATTGCTTTCAGGCCTACGCTGGGATTACTGTTCAACTGCTTCAAACCGTGGTAGGCGAGAATGCGGTTTTCACCCATAATGGGGACAATATCCGATGCGATACTGACGGCGCAGAGGTCCAGTAAAGGGATAAGGTGATGGAACTCGATACCGTTGTTGATGGCAAATGCCTGCATGAATTTAAAGCCTACACCGCATCCGGACAGATGTTCATAAGGATAGGTGTTGTCTTCCCGTTTGGCATTCAGAATGGCTACAGCAGGGGGCAGTACATCATCGGGGACATGATGGTCGCAGATGATGAAATCAATGCCTTTCTCCTTGGCGTATGTGATTTCTTCGACGGCTTTGATACCGCAGTCCAATACAATAATCAAACCTACACCACTCTCTGCGGCATAGTCTACTCCTTGGATTGAAACTCCATACCCCTCATTGTAACGGTCGGGGATATAGTAGTCGATGTTCGAATAGAACTGTTGAATAAACTTGTAGACCAATGCCACAGCCGTGGTACCGTCTACGTCATAATCTCCATAAACAAGAATGCGCTCTTTCTTTCCCATTGCCTTGTTCAGGCGCTCTACGGCTATATCCATATCCTTCATCAGGAATGGGTCGTATAAGTCCGGTAGTTGGGGGCGGAAAAACTTCCGGGCATCCGCTGCCGTTGTTATTCCCCGTTCCACCAGCAATTTTCCCAATATTGGGCTAATTCCCAATTCTTGGGCCAGTTGTTGGCTTGCTTCTGCCTGTTCGGGTGTAATGGGTTGATAATTCCATTTGTGAGTCATTTTATATATTATTTTTTCTTTTTCTATCTCAAGATGTTGGGGGAGTAGAGGGGTTCAATACGTGCACTTTTCTCCAACAAGGTGTAAAGGTATGAAAAACTCTTGAAACGGAGGTGAATTCTGCGGAAAAACTTTATAAGTATATGTATTCTCCACTAAAAAACTTTATTTTTGTATCCATTAAAAAATATCGCTATGCTTGTTTTTATCTCTTGTGCAAAGACCATGGCAGCGCGCTGCTCTGTTGTCGTGCCCGAAGTCACAGTCCCGAAATTCGAAACGGAGGCTGTGCGGAATGCGTTGGAAATGTCGCAGTATTCAGTATCCGAATTGGAAAGGCTTCTTCGGGTGAATACCAAAATTGCTGCCGAGAACCGTTTGCGTTTTCATGATTTCTGTTCGGAGGAGAATCGTTCGATGCCAGCCGTTTGCGCCTACACGGGAGCTGTTTTTAAACGCATTCTTCCGAAAGATTTTTCAGCGGAGGATTTTCGTTATGCGCAAGAACATCTGCGTATCACTTCTTTTCTTTATGGGTTGCTTCGCCCGCTGGACGGTATCAAACCCTATCGTTTGGAAGGAGATGTCCGTTTGCCCGAAAAAGGTGGAATATCCATGTTTGATTATTGGAAGCCTTTGTTGACGGATTACTTCATAGAGGAAATTAAAAACTGTGGCGGTGTTCTCATTAATTTGGCAAGTGCTGAAATGAAAGATTTGTTCGACTGGAAGCGGGTGGAGCAAGAGGTGCGTGTTATTACGCCCGAGTTTCAAGTTTGGAAGGCCGGACAGCCGAAGACTGTCGTTATCTATGCCAAGATGTGTCGCGGAGAGATGACGCGTTTTATTGTCAAGAACCGTCTGGAGTGTCCTGAGGAGTTGAAATCCTTTTCTTGGGAGGGCTTCGTCTGGGATGAGATACGCAGTACGGAGAATGTATGGCATTTTTCGTTAGGTACATTTATGTAATGAAAAGGTACATTACGTTTGGCTCAGATGTTACTATATGTTGCTTTCGATGTTTGCGCAAAATGAAGAACTAAATACGCAATTTAGGATGAGGGAAAAGAATGAACCCTCTACATTTGCATGCAGTAAACTTAAAAGCAATATACTATGAAGAGAAACGGATTAAGAACAGTTGTTGTATTAGCTTTGACCATATTTCTATTGAATGCTCCGGTTTGTGCTACAGCTTCCAGATTGCAGGATACTTGTGCGGAGGCGCGGGATGAGGTTGCACTGCGGCCTGAGTGGATGAGGATTCTCCATGATACGCTTCCTATATGTAAGATTTCTATTCCTGGTTCACACGATAGCGGTAGTATCAAAGGAGGGCATATGTTGAAAACACAAGCAACAGATATTCCTGCTCAATTACGGCAAGGCATCCGTGCTTTCGATATCCGTTTGGAAAAGAAAGGTAATAAACTGGGGGTGTTTCACAGTCATGCCTTTCAGGATATATATTGGGAAGATGATGTTTTACCTGCTTTTATACACTTTCTGCAAACATATCCTTCTGAGACTTTGATTGTTTCCTTGAAAAAGGAAGGGGGAGAATTGCGGGATTATGCTTCTCTGCTGTCCGTTTCTTTAAGCAGCCCTGAGTATCAAAGTTATTTCGTGATGGACTTTCGCCCTGAATTGACGCTGAAAGATTGCCGTGGAAAGATTCTTTTCCTGCATAGGGATCATGCTATGGATAATTATCCTGGAGCAGCATGTGTAGGTTGGGAGGATGACAGTACTTGCCTGCTCACTCTTCGCAATAAAGATGGTAAGGAAGGAGTGGCTTTGCTCGAAGATGAATATCAATATGAATCGGGTGAGGAGGCCGGGAAGAAGGTAGGGGTTTGTGTCCGTAATATTGAAGGGATGTCTGCTGAGCCGGTTTCCTCACGTCGGTGGGGAATTACTTTTGTAAGTGCGACGGGGCTGCCCTTGGGAACCCCTAAAGTCTTTGCTGATAAGGTAAACAAGCCTATTGCTGACTATTTAAAACAAAAGAATAGCCGGAATTGCGGTATTGTTTTTATCGATTTTGTCAGTGAACCTGGAGGAAAAGATTTGGTGGAATATTTGATTGGCAGTAATGTTTGCGCAAAATGAAGATTTATATGCGCAATTGGGAATACTGAAAAAAAAGCATTTTCTTAATTTTGCACATGTTGAACACCTTAATGTTATATACTATGAAACTGTCAATAGATTTAGGAGGAACCAATATTCGAATAGCCCAAGTGGAAAAAGGGAACTGCTTGAATAAAGTGTCGGTTCCATGTTTAGCTCAGCAAGATGCTTCTACTGTGCTAAACCAGCTTTCCCAGCTTATTCGGAATATGATGAATGAGCAGGTAGATGGTATCGGTATCGGTGTCCCTTCAATTGTTGATCCGGAGAAAGGAATTGTATATAATGTAGCAAATATATCTTCTTGGAAAGAAATACACTTGAAGGAGATTTTGGAGAACGAATTCAAGGTGGCAGTTGCCATTAATAATGATTCCAACTGTTTCACTTTGGGGGAGAGCCTATACGGCGAAGGAAAATCTTATACCAACATGGTAGGCGTTACTATCGGGACCGGAATTGGAGCTGGCGTTGTCATTGGCCGTCGTTTGTATGGTGGGCAATATATGGGAGCCGGTGAGATAGGCTCATTTCCTTATTTGGACTCTGATTTTGAACACTATTGCAGTAGTTTCTTGTTTAAACGTTATGGCACTACCGGTGCGGTAGTAGCTGAAAAAGCCCAGCAAGGAGAACAAGCTGCATTGGAGATTTGGAAAGAGTTTGGGAGGCATTTGGGTAATCTTATAAAGGCAATTCTTTTTGCCTATGCTCCCCAGGCTATTGTTTTAGGAGGCGGTATTGTATCGGCTTTTCCTTTCTTTAAAAATGCTATGGAACAAACAATGCAAAGTTTTCCCTACAAGATTATATCGGATAATGTGAGTGTGGTGGCTTCGCATCAAAAGGATTCCAGTTTATTGGGTGCTGCCGCTCTTCTTGAGTAATAATCCCTATACGGTTTGATTGAAAATAATAAATATTTTGCAGTTATATTATTTTACGCATAAATAAGGACTGTTAGGGAATTGTTCCTTTTGTAATAACTATGTAATTCTGCTTTCTGACCTTTGTGGCGGAATTATAATTTTCTATATTATAAACTTTAAATTTTGAATGCATGAAACAAGTAAATCTTAGAATCTATCGAACGATTCTGACCCTATTGTTGGGACTGTTCTTGTCGGCAGGTGCTTATGCACAGCAGATTTCTGTGAAAGGAACAGTAAAGGATCAGACTGGCGAACCTGTGATTGGTGCCAATGTGTTAGTAAAGGGGACGACTAATGGAGTGATTACGGACGTTGACGGAAACTTTAATGTTTCGGCCGATAAAAACGGCGTATTGGTAATCAGTTTTGTCGGCTATGTGACTCAGGAAGTACCAGTGGCAGAAAAACAAATGGTAATTGTGCTTAAAGAGGATACAGAACTTCTGGATGAGGTTGTTGTATTAGGGTATGGTGCGAATACACGTAAGCAGGACTTGTCTGCTTCAGTGGGTGTAGTAAGTAATACTGAAGAATTGGCTGCTCGCCCGGTAACTTCTACCGAAGGCATGCTGCAGGGACAGCTGGCAGGTGTTACCATTACGGCCGATGGTGGCGACCCAACTTCTTCTCCTAACATTGTGATTCGTGGTCAAGGCTCACAAGATGGAGACAATGTACTTTGGGTTGTGGACGGTGTTCCCGGTGCACCTATCTCATCCATGAATGATATTGAAAGTATCGTTGTTTTGAAGGATGCTGCTTCTGCTGCTATCTATGGCGCACAGTCTGGTGCAGGTGGTGTTGTGTTGGTAACTACCAAAAAAGCGAAACAAGGTGCTCCTTCGTTGACTTATGACGGCACTTTTGGTATTCGTCAGGCTACCAATTTGATAGAACCACTGAATGCGGAGCAGCAGATTGAGATGCGTAAGATATCTCATCAAAATGCAGGACTTTCGCTTCCAGTCGGTTGGGATGTTACCAAAAATCCATGGATAGGTACGACTCGTACTGATTGGATGGATGAGATTTTCCGCACTGCCTTCTACCAACGTCATAACGTAGCGTTGAATGTAGGTTCTGATAATTTTTCAAATCGTATATCTTTTGCTTACGATAATGATGAAGGTGTTTTGATTAATACTTTCAAGAAGAATCTTACATTACGTTATAATGGTAAAATGCAGCTGAACAAGTGGGTGAGCGTCAGTGAGGATTTTGTATGGCAGAACACTACCCAACGTTCCAAAGCTACGGATAACGATGCTTATACAGGACCTATCCTTTCGGCTATCTACATGCCGGCAAGTGCCACTGTCTATAATCCGTTGGACGGAAGTTATGGTGGTGTGACTACGGAAGATCCTGCCTATATTGAAAAATATGGTTCGAATTTCTCTGATATCCACGGGGATGCTGTAAATCCGGTACGTCTATTGGAAGCAGAGAATTTGTATGACAAGATAAGTGACATATGGAGCACTACCAGCTTGGAGATAGCTAATGTACTTCCTGGATTGAAGTTTACGAGTCGTTTTACTTATAATATGAAGACTAATCATTACAAGAAGTTCAATCCTATTCGTGATGAAGTAGGTAAACCGGCTTTGTCGAATAATCTTCAAGAAACTACTTACCGTAGAGATGCTTGGAAGACGGAAAATACCCTGACTTATGATAAGACATTCGGTGAACATACGGTTGGTGCCTTGTTCTCGAATACGGCAGATCATTCTGAAACGCGTGGACTGGAAGTGACGGGTAAGGATTTTGCGGATGAATCGGAATTTTTACAATACATGGCGTATGCAGGATCAGTGACAGCATCTGACTATTTGACTGGACCTGATGCCAATGTGTCGTTGATTGCCCGTTTGGCTTATTCTTATAATGACCGTTATTTTGCTACTGCATCTTGGCGTCGTGATTATGCTGGACGTTTGCCTAAGGAAAATAACTATGGTGATTTCCCTGCAGTGACCCTTGGATGGAAAATATCTAATGAAAAATTCTTTAAGAAGAGTGATTTTATCAGTTTGCTGAAATTGCGTGCTTCTTGGGGGCGTGTAGGTAATTTGAGCTCTATAGGGCTTAATTATAAGTCTGCTTTGTTGAAGAAAAGCTCGTGGACAGAACAAGCACAATATGGTCCTGAGGCAAATAATATCTGGAATACTTTGATTTACAACGGCTCTGCGTTAAATCCTGATTTGACCTGGGAAACTTCAGAACAGACTGACTTGGGCTTGGATGTTGAGATGTTTAAAAACCGTTTGTCGGTATCATTAGACTATTTTGATAAACGTACTTTCAATTTGATTCAGACACAATCAATGGGGTGGCCTTCTACTATGGGACTCGATGCCATGTTAATCAATCAAGGTGAAGTGCGTAACCGTGGCTTTGAGATTCAAGCTAATTGGAGCGATAAGATTAACAAAAACCTTTCTTATTTCGTATCGGGTAACTTCTCGTATTTAAAGAACTGGGTATCAGATATAGGTGTGAAGGATGCGGATGGCAATCCGGGTTTGTGGCCTAATGATAAAAGGTTCCGTAGCATCCCTTATATGATGCAGAGTACGGAAGGGGAACCTCTGAATTCCTTCTACTTGATTAAGACAGATGGTTTGTTCCAAAGTGATGCAGAAGTTGCCGAGTGGAATGCTAAACATGGAACATATGTGACCAATGATAATGGTGAAAAAGAGTGGGTAGGTATTCAGCCGAATGCCAAGGCTGGTGACTTGAAGTTTGTGGATCATAATGGCGATGGTAAAATTACGGATGCAGACCGTCAGTATATGGGTAGTGCGACTCCGAAGACGACTTTTGCCTTTACATTGGGAATGACGTGGAAAAAACTTTCTTTCAGTGCCATGTTCCAGGGAGTAGGTGGAGCAAAAGCTTTATATGTAGGAAAGTACATGTTGTTGAGTGATGTAGAAGGAAACTTTAACCGTTCCAGCGAGATATTGAATGCTTGGAGTCCTACAAATACCGGTTCTGATATTCCTCGTTTGTCAAAGAATGACCCGAATGGAAACTTTACGACTGCATCTGATTGGTATTTGGAGAATGCTTCTTATCTGCGTTTGAAGAATGTAACCCTTTCTTATGATTTAAGCGATGTATTCCGCAAGTGGTCTCATTTGAATGACCGTAACAGCCGTTTGTCTGTGTACTTCAGTGGTGAAAATCTTGCTACTATCACTGGATATTCTGGTATGGATCCTGAATGTGGTGGCTGGGATGCTTTGAAATATCCGGTATCTCGCGTATTATCTGTTGGTGTAAAATTGACTTACTAATAATTAATAGAGAAGAATGATTATGAAAAAAAATATATTATTTTTTGCGATGTCTGCCACATTGCTTATGAGTTCTTGCAGTGACTTCCTTGATGTGCAACCAGAGGGAGATGCTACTACAACGACTTATTTTACCAATGACCTGCAGGCTATTGATGCTGTAGATGCATTGTATGAAAGATTTCATCAGGAAGCTGTATATGGACGCGAACTGTTTTGGGAACAAGGTGCCGCGTGCGACGTTGTGTGGGGAAAGACCCGTGATTTTCCAACACTTGCTACATTGAAATATACAGGAGACGAATCCCCTTTGCGTACTATTTTTGATACTATGTACAAAGTGATGGCACGTTCCAACTGGGTAATACAAGAGTTGCTTAAGAAAGGGAAAAGCACCACTTTGAGTGATATTGAAAAGAGAAGTCTCGGTGAAGCTTACTTCACTCGTGGATGGGCTCATTTCTTGATCGCTTATCGTTACGGTCTTGATACACAAGGGGTACCTTTTGTCCGTTATGAAGATTTTGAAGGTGGCTATGACAATTCTATTCCTCCTCAGCAAGCTTCGGTCATCGATAATTATAAATTGATTATCTCGGATATGGACAAGGCAATAGAGTATTTGCCCCGTTTTGAAGAGTATGGAGATAATGATAGAGGACGCGCGCACGATGCGGCTGCAGTAGCTTTTAAAGCTAAAGTTTATGCTTATTGGGCAACTTGGGATGCTACACAATGGGGAAATGTAATCAGTATGGTCAATGAACTGGAAACTGCTTACGGACGTGATTTAGCCGGTACTTATGAAGAGTTGTTCTCTTCTGATTTCTCTAAATGGTGGAATAAAGAGTATATTTGGACTATTCCTGGAAATGGTGGCTCTCAAGGTGGCGGTTCGGAGTTTCCGGGAGTTGTCCTTGAGAACAAAGGCTGGGGACAATATAATGGCTGGGGACAGAACAAGCCGTCTTATGATATTTACGAAGAGATGTTGAAAGACGGAGCTGGTAATGACCGTTTGGTTCGTACGGTTTTAGAGTATGGTCAGGAATTTCAATTCTTGGGTGAATCCCGTGCTTTTTATTCAAGCTCGGATATTGAATCCGGTTTTATGATTAATAAATACATGGATCCCTTTAAGTATGAAGATGCAGCCAATAAGGGGTATATCAATACAAACGGAGACTGGCCGACGGTACGTATTAATTTCCCGGTTATCCGTTTTGCAGAAATGTTACTTTTCCGTGCGGAAGCTTATTTGATGACTAATAAAGCGGACTTGGCTACGGCTGATTTGAATCGCATTCGTAAACGTGCCAATGTTGCATTATTGACGGGCACTGCTACTATGGCTGACCTATATCATGAACGCCGTTGTGAATTGGCATTTGAGTTTACAGACCATTTATATGATTTGAAACGCTGGTATCGCTCAGGCAATACTGAAATAAAGGCTTTGGCTGCTGCCGAATTGAATGCCCGTCCGCGCGTACGTCATTATGCCAACCGCCAGGACCCTGCTTCCACATTCGTTGTAGGTGAGTATGAGGATTATACGGATAAGATTGCTTATCAGGATTACATGATCGTATTCCCTTATCCTTCGGTTCAGATTACCAAATCTGATGGTAAGTTAAAACAGAATCCTCATTATGATTGATATTTTCTCTGAAAGAGATAAAATATAAAAAAAGACCTCATTGCCATTGGTCTAATCTGCAGGGGTTGGTATTTTCGGGTATTGATCCTTGCAGATATTTCTTCTTTTTCTTTCATTTGCAAAGGCTATTCATAAAATCATTTTAATATACGGAGAGACGGCATTCCCGACAGTCTGCAGCGCTCTTCAAATATACAGTCTGATGAAATTAAAAACTCTTATATGTGCAACTACTGCCTTTTGGGCTTGCTGCTCTTGTACATCCGGTGAACTATCTCCCGTAGACTATGTAGACCCTTTTATAGGTACCGGCTTTCATGGGCATACTTATCCGGGGGCAACCGTTCCGTTCGGGGCGGTACAGTTAAGTCCTGACACGCGTGCCGGAAACTGGGATGCTTGTTCGGGGTATCATTATAATGATACGACTCTAAAAGGTTTTTCACACACACATTTAAGTGGGACCGGATGCATTGATCTTGGGGATATACTGTTTCGTCCTACTACGCTGAAACCGGATTTGACTACGGAAAGCATTTACCAGCCAGCGGCTTTTTCCCATAAAGACGAAGATGCTTCTGCCGGATATTATTCGGTTGTTCTGAAAGAAGAAGGAATAAAAGCTGAATTGACGGTAACGGCACACGCCGGTATGCACCGCTATACGTTTCCTTCCGGCAAAGAAGCATCTATTATTATAGATTTGACTCATTTGCTTGATAACGAATATATTTATGAGGCTGAACTTGAACAGACTGCCGCCAACGAAATAACAGGTATGCGCAGAACCAGGGGATGGACGGACAATCAGTACGTTTATTTTGTAGCCCAGTTCTCGAAACCTTTTCAGGCCATAGACTTTATACAGAATAAAAAGATGGTTTCTGCAGGAGTTAAGTTGAACGGTACCGATTTGCAGGCTTGCTTGTCCTTCGATAATAGTAATGGAGAGCCGGTTATAGCCAAAGTTGGATTATCCATTGTCAGTGAAAAGAATGCACGTGAGAATTTGGAAACCGAGGTGATAGGTTTCGATTTTGATGCCGTGCGTAGTGCTGCCCGTTCCGCTTGGGAACAAGCTCTCTCTGCTATTACGGTAAAAGGCGGCAATACGGACGACTTGAAGAATTTCTATACAGCCATGTATCATTCTATGGTTGTACCCAATGTCGTGAGTGATATCAATGGTGAGTACCGCCGTCATAATATGGAAATTGGGCAATTGCCAAAAGGCAAAGTGCAATATTCTACATTTTCGCTTTGGGATACTTTCCGTGCATGGAATCCGTTGATGACTTTGATTGATACAACTTTGGTCAATAATATGATAAATTCCTTTCTGGACATTTACGAATCTTCGGGTGAACTTCCTATCTGGCCGCTTTCTGCCGGAGAGACGGGAACTATGATTGGTTATCATGCAGTGTCCGTTATAGCAGATGCTTATATGAAGGGTATTAGAGGATTTGACGCGGAAAAGGCGTTGGAAGCTATGGTAGTTTCTTCTGAAAAGAACAAAAAGGGAGCTGATTACTATATTCAGAATGGCTTTATTCCTTCTAATATAAAGAAAGAGTCCATCTCTTGTTTGCTGGAGTTTGCCTATGATGACTGGTGTATTGCACGTATGGCTCAGGAAATGAGTAAGGATGATATTTATCAAAAGTATATTCAACGTTCCCAGAACTATATCAATGTTTTTGATGGTAATACAAAATTCTTCCGCCCCAAGCGGATGGATGGGAACTGGGAAACTCCCTTCAATCCTATTGAGGTAGGTCGTGCCTATACGGAAGCCACAGCCTGGCAGTATCGCTTCTTTGTACCTCACGATGTAAGCGGTATGGCACAACTGTTTGGTGGTAAGAAAGAGTTTATTACCGCACTCGATTCTATCTTTACAGTAGAGTCGGGTGTACATGGCGATTTAGTGGATATTACCGGACTGATAGGTCAATATGTTCATGGCAATGAGCCGAGCCATCATATCGCCTATCTGTACGATTACGTCGGACAGCCTTGGAAGACGCAGGAAATGACACGCCGTCTGCTCCATGAAATGTACGCTCCTACGCCTGAAGGAATCATTGGTAATGAAGATTGTGGACAGATGTCCGGTTGGTATATATTATCCTGCTTGGGTATTTATTCAGTTTGTCCGGGAAGCAATGAATTTGCACTGACTACTCCTCTATTTGAGAAAGCGGTTGTCAACCTGGCAAATAGAAAGACTTTGACCATCCTTGCCAACAATCCGAAGAAGAATGTCTATATCACAAAAGTAGAATTGAACGGACAACCGATAGATGTAAATTTTATTACTTATGCACAGTTGATGGAAGGTGGAGAACTTCGTTTTACTTTGTCCGACAAGCCGAATATGGAGAGAGGTGTTTCCTCTGAAGCATCCCCTTATTCCTATACTAAAGATGAAGTCGTTTCCATTCCCTATGTGGATAAGGATTTGAACTTGTTTATGGATAAGGTAACGGTTGCATTGGCCACAACAACCAAGGATGCCGAAATCAGATATACATTGGATGGCAGCGAGCCCACAGAGCAATCGGTATTGTACGAGCAGCCTTTTGAACTGGACAAGACCACTTTAATAAAAGCCAAAGGATTCAAGGAAGGTCTCCGCTCAAGCAGAACATTATCCATATCGGCAACGAAAGCTGAATTGAAGGCTGCTCTTTCTGTAAATCCTACTCAGAATGGTACATCTTATAAGTACTTTGAAGGCACTTACCAGAAAGTGGCTGATGTAGAAAAGTCACCGTTGCTGGAGTCTGGTGTCATGCCCGAACCTTCTATTAAGGGTGCTAAGCAGGAGGATCATTTCGGTTATATCTTTTCTGGATTGATAAATGTTCCCGAAGATGGAGTCTATACTTTCCAGACCCGTTCGGACGATGGCAGTGTCTTGTACATTCACGATGAGCAGGTAGTCAATAATGATGCTTCCCATGCTGCAATTCCTGCTACCGGAATGGTCGCGCTGAAGAAAGGTTTTCATCCTTACAAGCTCTATTACTTTGAAGATTATGAAGGTGAGTATTTGAGCTGGGCTTGGAAACTGCCTTCTGCCGAGAAGTTGGCACCCATTCCTGCATCGGCTTTATTTGTGAAATAATAGTTTAATATATATGCTATGAGAAAGTTATTTTTGTTATTTTTACCTTTGTTCGCTGCATCATGCGGACAGGTGAAGCAGCAGGCACCTGCACCAGAGCCCGTTAATGTCATGAGTTTCAATATTCGCTATGACAATCTGGAAGATAGCTTGGACAACTGGCAATACCGTAAAGACCGCGCGGCAAATGCCATCCGTTTTTATGATGTGGATATATTGGGTACGCAAGAAGTACTTCATAATCAGTTGGAAGACCTTAAACAACGATTGCCGGAATACGGAGTCATCGGTGTAGGTCGTGAAGATGGAAAGGAAAAGGGTGAATATAGTGCACTCTGGTATAAGAAAGATCGTTTCAACTTGCTGGATTCTGGCTATTTCTGGTTGAGCGAGACTCCTGAAGTTGCCGGTTCCAAGGGCTGGGATGGAGCTTGTGAGCGTATCGCTTCATGGGCAAAACTGCAAGATAAAGTAAGTGGCAAGGAGTTCTTCGCATTGAATACCCACTTGGATCATGTAGGTGTTGCTGCACGTCGTGAAGGTATAAGCCTTATGCTGGATAAAGTAAATGAGTTGAGTGGTAACTTACCCGTAGTAGTAACGGGCGACTTTAATGCTAGTCCGGAATCGGATGTCATCAAACACGTGACTGACCCTTCCAATCCGGAACACTTGACAGATGCACGCCAGGCATCGGCAATTGTTTATGGTCCGGCATGGAGTTTCCATGATTTCGGAAAGATTCCTTACGATAAACGTCCGCTGATTGATTACGTTTTTGTACGTAATGGACTGAAAGTTTTGAGGTATGGTGTATTGGCTGAAACAGAGAATAATGCTTTCCTCTCCGACCATGCCCCTATTTTAGTAACGGTTGAATAATAAAACAATAATTATGACTAAGATATTAAGAATATGTATCGTTATGCTCTTGGCAGTCTTGCTACTGCCGGTAGAGTTATCGGCACAAAGCCGCCGTGATAAAGAACAGACCTATGTTTTGGACCAACCTTATGAGGTGACAAAGATTACCCCTCCCCAGGGCAAGAAGATAAAGAATGTCATCTTGATGATTGGTGATGGCATGAGTCTTATGCACGTATATTCTGCCTGGACAGCCAATCGAGGCAAGTTGTTTTTGGATAACTGCCAGGTAGTGGGTTTGTCTAAAACCTATTGTGCCAACAAGCTGATTACAGACTCGGGAGCGGGTGGAACAGCCATAGCTACGGGGCGGAAGACAAACTATCATTCTGTGGGTGTAGATACCGAAGGACGTCCTTTGAAATCATTGGTAGACCTGGCTGCTGCTAAAGGTAAATCGACCGGTATAGCGGTGACTTGCCGTCTGTGGGATGCCACTCCTGCTGATTTTTGTTGCCATAACAAGGATAGGGATGCGGAAGCTGAAATCGTAGCAGATTACGTTAATTGCAGTGCCGATTATGTATTCGGTGGAGGTGCCAAGCTTTTCGAAAACCGTGAAGATGGACGTGACTTGTTTAAGGAACTACGCGATAAAGGATTTCAGACTCCTCGCAGTTGGGATGAATTGGCTGGCATAAAGAGTGGTAAGGTATTTGCCGTACCTTATCCCGTCGATACTCCTCTTCCTGCTGAACGTGGCGACCTTTTGGCACGTGCTTCATTGAAAGGTATCGAATTGCTGGACCAAAATAAAAACGGTTTCTTTATGATGATAGAAGGTTCGCAGCTGGATGACTACGGACACTTCAATGACATTGATTTGCTGATGCAGGAAACACATGACTTTGACCGTACCGTTGGTGCTATTTATGAGTGGGCTGCCAAGGATGGAGAGACATTAGTTGTAGTTACCGCAGACCATGAAACCGGTGGACTTACGTTGGTTGATGGAGATTTGGCAGAAGGCAGAATCGTATGTAAGTTCTCTACCGGTGGTCATAGCGGTGTAATGGTACCAGTGTATGCTTTTGGTCCCGGTGCAGAGGAGTTTACAGGGATTTTTGAAAATACTGCTATCTTTGACAAGATAAAAAAACTGCTCAATTTGTAATTTAAAAAATAACGATTTCCTATGTTGAAACACATTTTATTGGTAAGCTTGCTTTCTTTTTCCACTCTCCCTTTGCTGAAAGCTCAGAGCTGTGGCAATGATGAAAAGTATCATTTGCCTTATAAAAATACATATGTAAAGGAACCGCTGGTCACTGAAAATGAGTATCGTGTGGCAAAACCTGAGACGATTGTGCCGAAAAGCTTCGAAGAAGCTCGGCAGATTCTTCCCAATCCCATTTGGGGTGGACATGACAAGGAACTTGAAATGTATTGGAAGGCATGGGAAATAGCTATCGGCAATATTCGTGCTCCTCAAGCAGGCTCGGGTTTTGTCTCAAGCTATTTGGATACAGCTTATAATGGTAATATCTTTATGTGGGATTCCTCTTTCATTCTGATGTTTGCCCGCTATGGTACCCGTTTCTTTCCTTTCCAGAATACGCTGAACAACTTTTACGCCAAGCAGCATCCCGACGGTTTCATTTGCCGTGAAATAAAGGCGGATGGTGCCGATTGCTTTGAACGCTATGATCCGGTGAGTACCGGACCGAATTTGATGCCTTGGTGTGAGATGGTCTATTTCCATCAGTTTGGTGATACGGAACGCCTGCACAAGATATTTCCGGTACTTTGTGCTTATTATAAGTGGTTGAAATTGAACCATACTTGGAGAAATGGAACCTACTGGTCAAGCGGATGGGGGACCGGCATGGATAATATGCCCCGTGTTCCGTCGGAATACAGCCCTATCTACAGTCACGGGCATATGATTTGGTTAGATACAAACCTACAGCAATTATTTACTGCCAATTTACTACTTGAGATGGGCTTTTATCTGGAACGTTGGCAAGAGATAGAAGAGTTTGAAGACGAAGCCAAAATGCTGGGAAAATATATCCATGACAATCTTTGGGATGAAAAGACCAGTTTCCTTTATGACCAGTATGCTGACGGTACGCTCTGTACAACCAAGGGAATAGGTGCCTATTGGGCTCTGTTTACTGATGTATTGGATTCTGTACAGTTGGACCGCATGGTGAAGGAATTGGATAATCCTGCCACATTCAACCGGAAACACCGTATTCCTTCTTTGTCTGCCGATAATCCCAAGTACAAGGAGAATGGCCGTTATTGGCAGGGTGGCGTATGGCCGGGAACTAATTACATGGTGATGCAGGGCCTTGTGCAGAAAGGTTATGGTAAACTGGCACGGGAGATTTGTTTGAATCATTATGCCCAGGTGTTTGAGGTCTATAAGAAGACTGGAACTTTTTGGGAATATTATGCTCCGGAAAGTGCTGAGCCGGGATTTATGGCAAGGGATAATTTTGTGGGTTGGGCAGGACTTCCTCCTATTGCTGAATTGATAGAATTTATTATCGGTATTCGGGGAGATTATGCCAAAAAGCAGATTATCTGGGATATGAATTTGACGGAGATTAACGGCATAGAACGCTATCCTTTTGGTCCCGAAGGGCTTATCTCCTTAAAAGCTGAAGCACGCCGTTCTGCAAGTGATGAACCCCGTATCACAGTAGATTCTAATATTGATTTTGAACTGTGTGTACTCTATGGTGGAAAAGAGAAAAAGATAAATGTGACATCCGGTAAGCATACCTATTAAAGAAGAAATCAATCATGAAAAACAATATGTCAAGACGCCAATTTCTGAAGACTGGCGGGCTTGCCTTGGCTGCAATGACCTTTCAGCCCGCTTCCGTATTATCTTCATCCGGGACTTTCAGCCAGAGATATGTTTCGTTGCGTCCTTCTGCAAGCAAAAGGAGCTTCATTTCGAAGGCAGTAGATGCTGCTATTGAAGAAGCAAAGCCTAAAATAAAGGACGAGAAGTTGCGTTGGATGTTCGAGAACTGTTTTCCCAATACGCTTGACACTACTGTCAGATATAGAGTGAAGAATGGCAGACCAGATACTTTCGTCATTACAGGTGATATAGATGCCATGTGGCTGCGCGACTCTTCAGCGCAAGTATGGCCCTATCTGCCGTTGATGAAGAAAGATAAGGACTTGCAGTTGATGGTGGCAGGACTTGTCAACAGACAGACTGAATGTATCTTGATAGACCCGTATGCCAATGCCTTCAACGACGGGCCGTTGGGCAGCTATTGGGAAACCGACCATACACAACATATGGTTAAGGAACTGCATGAACGCAAATGGGAGATAGATTCTTTGTGCTATCCCATTCGTCTGGCTTATCATTATTGGCAATACACGGAAGACACGTCTGTGTTCGATGAAAATTGGCATAAAGCTATGCTGCTGGTGGTCAAGACCTTTAAAGAGCAACAGAGGAAACAAGGCTTAGGACCTTATAGCTTTACGCGCGATTGCGACCGCTCTACAGATTCGCAGATTAACAACGGATGGGGAGCACCGGTAAAGCCGGTCGGCTTAATCGTTTCTTCTTTCCGTCCGTCAGATGATGCTACACAATACGGTTTTCTGATTCCTGCTAATATGTTTGCGGTTGTGTCATTGCGCCAATTGGCTGAGATAGAGGATAAAGTTTATGGAAACAAGGACTTCTCCGGAGAATGTATAACATTGGCAGATGAAGTGGATGCAGCTATCCGTAGGTATGGTACTTTCAATCATCCGGTTTGTGGGCGTATTTATGCTTTTGAGGTCGACGGTTTTGGTAACGCGCTTTGTATGGACGATGCTAATGTACCCAGTTTGCTGGCTGCGCCTTATCTGGGTTATTGTTCTTTTAAAGATGCGATTTATCAGAATACCCGTAAAATGATATGGAGCGGCAATAATCCTTATTTCTTTAAAGGAAAAGCCGGTGAAGGGGTAGGAGGCCCTCATGTGGGATTGAATTATATCTGGCCGATGAGCATCATTATGAAGGCTTTTACAACGGATGATTCCGAAGAAATACGTGCTTGTCTGAAGCAACTTCGTGATACGGATGGAGGGACGGGCTTTATGCATGAGTCTTTCCATTCGGAGGATGCCGCGGACTTTACTCGTTCCTGGTTTGCCTGGACAAATACTTTGTTCGGTGAACTGATACTGAATACAATCAAGGAATATCCCAACTTATTATCCCAAATACTATGAAGATAAGATATTGGTTACTGGCTATGTCATTCATTTTTCTCTCTTGTGGGAGAGTGGCTGATGATGTAGAGGCAAACTATGGTATTATACCCATGCCGAATGAACTTGCTCCAATGCAGGGAGTGTATGTCTTGCAAGGGGAAAAAACAGTGGCTGTCCCTTCCGGGGAAGCCGCGATGAAAGTTTTTCATTATTTGGAGGATGCGTTGAAAAACACTTCTGTAACGCTGAAGGGTATTTCGGAAACGGGAAAGGCCGATATTTGCTTATCTATAGATAATTCCTTGCCCAATGAGGCCTATACATTGGAGGTTTCTTCCGATAGGATAAATATATCTTCCAATGAAACTGCCGCCGGATTTTTTTATGGTGTCCAGTCTTTGCTGCAGCTCATGCCGGCAGCCATTTATGATGGTGACCGGAAATACGAAGGAAAGATTAGGATTCCTGCTGTCAGCATTACGGATGCTCCCCGTTTCCCTCATCGTGGGGCTATGATGGATGTAGGACGTAATTTTCTGCCCAAAGAGGAAGTGCTGAAGTTTCTTGATTTGATGGCATTCTATAAATTGAATAAATTCCATTTTCATCTGACAGATGACCAAGGATGGAGAATAGAAATAAAGAAATACCCGAAACTGACTGAAATAGGTTCTTATCGTAAACAGACTCAGATAGGACACTCTGATTATTATTTTCCACGGCGTTACGATGGAAAAGAAAAGAGAGGCTATTATACGCAGGAAGAAATAAAGGAAATTGTGAAGTATGCATCCGACCGTTTCATTACGGTCATTCCCGAAATTGAAATGCCGGGACATGCATCCGCAGCACTGGCTTCCTATCCGGAACTTTCTTGCGGACAGGGAAAGACTTATGTGGTGCGTGATTATTTTGATGTTTTTGATGAGGTCTATTGTCCCAAAGAGCATACATTTGAATTCTTACAAAATGTGCTGACCGAAGTTATGGAACTCTTCCCCAGCCATTATATCCACATTGGTGGAGATGAGTGTCCCAAGAAAGCATGGAAGAAGTGTGCCCATTGCCAGCATTTGATGAAGTGGGAAGGTCTGCCCAACGAAGAAGCTCTGCAAAGTTGGTTTATCCATCGGATTGAGCAATTTGTGAACAGTAAAGGGCGTGACATCATCGGGTGGGATGAGATTCTGGAAGGAGGGCTTGCCCCTAATGCTACCGTCATGTCATGGCGTGGCGAGAAAGGAGGTATCGAAGCGGCTCGCCAACGGCATAAAGTTATTATGACACCCGGCAAGAAGTGTTATTTGGACTACTATCAGGAAAGTCCGGAATTTGCCGCGTTGGCTATCGGCGGTTTTCTTCCGTTGGATACGGTGTACAATTATAACCCGCTTCCTGCTGAACTGACTCCGGAAGAACAAGCTTATATAATAGGTGTACAAGCCAATATCTGGGGAGAGTACATACAGACTCCCGAATATTTTGAATATATGGCTTTCCCTCGTTTGCTGGCTATGTCAGAGGTGCAATGGACACAGCCGGAACATAAGGACTTCGAGTCGTTTGCCCGTAGGCTGGATAAGGAGTTTGAACGATTGGATTATTGCGGAGTGAATGCTTGCCGCAACTTCTATGAAGTCAATCAGGCTGGTGCGTGGAACAAGTCGCAGCAGACTTATGAGGTGACTTTGAACACCTTCTGTCCGGATGCCGATATTTACTATGCGGTAAATGATTCAACGGTCAACACTTCATCTTCCCTTTATGAGACTCCGATACCGTTGGACGAGGATGCAACTATTTATTCGGCAGTTTACAGAAGCGGTAAGCCGCTAGGGAAAGTGACCCGCAAGAGTTTTGCTGTAAACAAGGCAACCGGATGTGACTATACTTGTAATCCTGAAGCAGGATGGGAACACTTGAATAAAGGCTTCGGGCTGACTGATGGACGACGTGGCTATGCCCGCGACATGCGTCGCTGGATTAGCTTCTACCAGGATACTGTACAGATTGTAGTGGAACTGAAGAAACCTCAAAAAGTCAAGGAAGTGGCCTTTTCTTCTTTATGGCGGCCGGTAAATGAGATATGGCCGGCAAGAGCGATGGGTGTCTCTGTTTCAATGGATGGTCAGACTTTTATTCCGGTGGGCACTAAACGGCTGACTTATGATTTTAGCTTGACGGAAGGCACCCGTTTTCCGGCATCTCTTTCATTTGCCGAAACGGAAGCTACATTTGTCCGCTTGGAATTATTGAGTGGTGGCTTGTGCCCGAAAGGATATTTTCATGAAGGGTTGCAGAGTGAGTTGGCAATAGATGAAATAGAAATATATTAATCTCAAGAAATTATGAAGAAAATAGTTGTTCTTTTAGTTGTACTGTTGGGCTGTATGCCGGTAACGGCTTTTGCGCAGAAGCAATTCTTTTTTAAGGATGGCAAGTTTGTAGTAGCACAGTTTACAGATTTGCACTGGATGCCGGGTTCTGCAAAGTGTGCCGAAACGGCAGCTACTATCCGTGCTGTCCTGGCAGCCGAACATCCGGACATTGCTATACTGAGTGGGGATGTGGTGACCGATGACCCTGCTATGGATGGATGGAAAAGTGTAGTGGATATTTTCAATGAAGCCAAGATGCCTTTTGTGGTGATGATGGGAAACCATGATGCAGAATACTTGACGCGCAATGAAATCTATGATTTCCTCTTGAAGTCTCCCTACTATGTGGGGGCAAAAGGCCCTGAAGATATTATGGGATGTGGTAATTGTGTGATTTCTATTTATAGTCCGGAGAAGAAGGACCAGGTAGAGGCATTGCTCTATTGCATGGATTCCAACGACTATCAGCCTAATAAAATCTATGGTGCTTACGACTGGATTCATTTCGACCAAATAGAATGGTACAGAAAGCAAAGTAAGCACTTTGCAGAGAAGAACGGTGGTAATCCCGTTCCTGCTTTGGCCTTTTTCCATATTCCGCTGATTGAATACAACGAAATCAGAGGTGACGGGAAAACTTATGGCAATGACAAAGAAGGTGGAGTTGCCTCTGCTAATATCAATTCCGGTATGTTTGCTTCCTTCCTTGACATGAGGGATGTAATGGGAGTATTTGTAGGACATGACCATGATAACGATTTTATAGGAATAGATAAAGGTATTGCATTGGGATACGGACGGGTGACCGGTGCGGATGCGTATGGAGAGTTGACGAGAGGAGCCCGTATCATTGAACTGTACGAAGACCAATTCAAATTTGACACATGGATTTCCACTCCTTCGGGAAGGGAGGCTGCCTACTATTACCCTTCAGGTCTGAATTCGGATGAGGAGCAGAGTATGGCTTATTTGCCGGCTACGGGAACTTCTCCCAAGAAGCAGGGCGTGGCATATACCTATTATGAAGGCAAATGTAAACGTGTTGCCGATATTGCCGCCTGCAATAAAGTGAAGGAAGGGGTGATGAAGAACTTCTCGATTGAAGAAGTAGCCGTCCCTGATCATTTTGCTTATGATTTCCGTACGTTGGTGAAAATTCCAGAAAGGGGAGTATACCGTTTCTATACTTTTTCCGATGATGGTTCTAAACTATACATAGACGGTAAATTGATTGTTGATAACGACGGTGGACACAGCGGACGCCGTGCCGAAGGGAAAGTCGCTCTCGAAGCAGGGTACCACGAGTTGCATCTGCTGTATTTCGAAGATTACATGGGCCAGGAATTGGAAGTCGGGTATTCGGGACGGAATGTTCTGGAAACCGTGTTACCTGATACCATGTTGTTTGTACCGGATTAAATCAGCGCTGGTAACTCTTTGTCTGGTACTCTTTCCGATATTCATTGGGGGAAACTTTCTTCAAAGCTTTGAATTGGCGGGACAAGTTCTTCAGATTGTTTATTCCGACTTGTTCCGCCACATCTGCAATCGGAGCATCACTGGCCAACAGCAATTGGGCAAAACGTTCCATCCTAAGGTTGAAGATGTATTTGTGGATGGATTGCTGAGTGACTTGCTTGAAACGAATCTCCAATAAACGGCGTGATAATGGTACTTGTTTCACTATATCCGATACGGTGATATCAGCCGCTATATTCTGATGGATATATTTCAGAGCGGTTTGGATATGGGCATCGGTGGTAGAATAGAAGTCGGTCGAAAGCCGGTTGATTATATTAACTGGTTGGAGCACTACGTCCTGATAAGTGGCCTCCTCATCATTCAATAGATGTTCTATGAGGGCAGCTGCCTCAAATCCGCCTCTTACAATGTTTTGGCTGATACTGGATAGGGGAGGGTCTGAAAGATTGCATATAATCTCATCATTGTCGACTCCTAATATTGCTATCTTGTCGGGCACTCTGATGTTGTTGACTTTACAGATTTCCGTAATGCGGTTACCTTGATTGTCGTCGCAAGCCATGAGTGCCGTAGGTTGTGGTAATGACTTTAACCAGTTGAGCAGGGGCGGTGCTTCATAAAACCATAAGTCATCAAGGGATTGGTCCTGATAAGAATAGAAATTGTTTCCAAACCCTTGGGCTGCTATACATTCATAGAAACCCTCGCAGCGTTCTTGTGACCATACCGTATCGCGATAACCGTAGAATGCGAAGTTCTGAAAGCCTTTACTCAGAAAAAACTCTGCTGCCATTCTGCCGGTCTTGCGGTAATCGCCGGTGATGTTTGGAATATTGCTGAACCTTGATTTATAATCCTGGGCCAATGCGATAATTCCGTTTTCACGGAATAGCTCCACGTTGTCATCATTGTCAAATCTGCCGATGATTGCATCTGCATGCCATGTCTTTGCCCATTTCAAGACTCCTTCTATACCATGACTGTTTTTGTAGGAGGGTGGCATACGGCATACTACCCATGGCTCATGGCTTTTGGAATAGGCCAATACCCCCTTTAGTAGATTGTACGAAAAGGACTCTGTAAAATCGGTCAATAATATCAATCGAATCATAGCAGTTGACTAAATGTAACTGATTGTTACTTATACAAATGTTAGCTTAATTGACAAATATAGGATTTTATTTCTTTTTCTTCAAATCTTTTCCCTCATATTTGCAGATTGCTTCAATCCATTTTTCTTCCAGTGGCTTGGACTCGTGTTTGGCGAGGTCGAAGGCTACCATGACGGAGGTACATACGCATTTTACTTCTTGGGTTTCCGTATCAATGACCCGTTGGGCGAGGTGGAAGCTTTTGGTTCCTATCTCAGTGACGGCAGTTTGCACGGCGATATGGTCCGAACCATAAATCTGCGCAAGGAAGTTTGCTTCAATATGGACGACAACGATACCATCCTTTTCCCAATCTACATCCGGGCATACGGAAGCGAAATATTCCGTTTTTCCTAAATCATAAAAAGAGAAGTAAACAGTGTTGTTTACATGGCCGAATTTGTCGACGTCATTGAAGCGTAGTTGTATGGGCAGGGTGTGGTTAAATTGAATTTCTTCCATTGTTTTCTCTTAAACTTTGTTTATAATCGCTGCAAAAATACTATTTTTGCGTGTTAATCCGTGAACTTATATATCAAGAAATGATAGAAGACATCAAAAAAGCCTGCCAGGTAATGAGCGAGGGCGGGGTAATTCTGTATCCGACAGATACGATTTGGGGTATAGGTTGTGACGCTACCAATGAAGAAGCGGTGCGCCGTGTATATGAAATCAAGCAACGCTCTGACAGTAAGGCGATGCTGGTATTGGTAGATTCTCCGGTAAAGGTGGATTTCTATGTGCAGGATGTTCCGGAGGTTGCCTGGGATTTGATAGAACTGGCTGACAAGCCCCTTACCATAATTTATTCCGGAGCGCGTAATCTGGCTCCTAACTTGCTTGCCGAAGATGGTAGTGTAGGTATCCGTGTCACCAGTGAGGCATTTTCAAAACGGCTTTGTCAGCAGTTCCGCAAGGCGATAGTCTCTACTTCTGCCAATGTCAGCGGGCAACCGTCTCCCGGTAACTTCAGTGAAATAAGTGAAGACATCAAGTCTGCGGTGGATTATATAGTAGGATACCGCCAGGAGGAAACGGGACGCCCGAAACCGTCCAGTATCATCAAGTTGGGCAAGGGCGGAGTCATTAAGATTATTCGCGAATAAAAGGAAAAATGGCAGAGGACAAGAGGAGTTTGTTGCAGCGCTTCATCATATGGCGCGAAAAGAATATCAAGGAAAAGCGGTTCATACTGATTCTCAGTTTTCTTGTAGGTATCTTTACGGCATTCGCCGCACTGATACTGAAAGTCATCATACACTGGATACAGAACTTCCTGACGGATAATTTCAATGCGACGGAAGCCAACTACCTTTATCTGGTCTATCCGGTAGTGGGTATCTTCCTGACCGGATTGTTTGTCCGCTACGTGGTGAAGGACGACATCAGTCATGGTGTTACCAAAATCCTATACGCCATCTCGCGGCGGCAGGGACGCATCAAACGGCATAACACTTGGTCGTCCATCATAGCCAGTTCCATTACCATCGGTTTCGGTGGTTCGGTCGGGGCAGAGGCGCCTATTGTGCTGACGGGTTCGGCTATCGGTTCCAATCTGGGAACCATCTTCAAGATGGAGCATCGTACGCTGATGCTATTGGTGGGATGTGGTGCTGCCGGTGCGGTTGCAGGCATTTTCAAGGCGCCGATTGCCGGTCTGGTATTTACGCTGGAGGTACTGATGATAGATTTGACAATGTCCTCCTTGTTGCCGTTGCTGATATCTGCGGTGACGGCTGCAACTGTTTCCTATATCGTGACGGGTACGGATGCCATGTTCAAATTCCATCTGGACCAAGCTTTCGAACTGGAGCGTATTCCGTATGTCATTATGCTGGGTATCTTCTGCGGATTGGTTTCCCTTTATTTTACCCGGGCCATGAACTCTGTGGAAGGCGTGTTCGGAAGGTTGAGAACTCCCTATAAGAAACTGATAATGGGCGGTGCCATGCTGAGTATCCTGATATTCCTTTTCCCACCGTTGTATGGCGAAGGTTACGATACGATAGAATTGTTGCTGAATGGGATGAGCAATGCCGAATGGGACACGGTGATGAATAATTCCTTCTTCTACGGGCACGGCAATCTGTTGCTGATATACCTCATACTGATTATTCTGTTCAAGGTTTTTGCCTCGAGTGCCACGAATGGCGGGGGCGGTTGCGGCGGTATCTTCGCACCTTCGTTGTATCTGGGTTGTATTGCCGGTTTTGTCTTTTCACATTTCAGCAATGAAATAGAGATGACGGCTTATCTGCCCGAGAAGAACTTTGCCTTGATGGGAATGGCGGGGGTCATGAGTGGGGTCATGCACGCTCCGCTGACCGGCGTGTTCCTCATAGCCGAGCTTACGGGAGGATACGACCTGTTTCTGCCACTGATGATTGTTTCCGTCAGTTCCTATCTTACCATCATCATGTTCGAGCCTCATAGTATCTACTCCATGCGTTTGGCCAAGAAAGGAGAACTGTTGACGCACCATAAGGACAAGGCCATCCTTACTTTGATGAAGATGGAGAATGTGGTGGAAAAGGATTTTGTGACCGTGCATCCCGAAATGGATTTGGGCGAACTGGTAAAGGCCATTTCTGCCTCGCATCGCAATGTCTTTCCCGTGACGGATAAGGAAGGGGTGCTGATTGGCATTGTCTTGTTGGACGATATCCGGAACATTATGTTCCGCCAGGAGTTATATCATCGCTTCACGGTGGGAAAACTGATGACTTCGGCTCCGGCACGTCTGTATGATACGGACAGTATGGAGCAGGTGATGCGCACCTTTGATGATACGAAGGCGTGGAATCTGCCGGTGGTGGATGCGGAAAACAAATACTTGGGCTTCGTGTCCAAGTCGAAGATATTCAACTCGTACCGTGAAGTATTGGTACATTTTTCAGAAGACTGAGGACTTTTTGGTATTTACTATTTTACTATTTACAAGTTACTATTTGCCGTTCGGGGTGATGGGGCATTGTAAATCGCAAAGAAGATGCTTCGTACATTGTAAATGGTAAATTGTAAATGGGCAAATGAGTCGCCTCGCAAATGGTACATTGTAAATGGTAAATTGTAAATGAAATGGTGGAAAAGAAGAATTTGAGGATTGTATATATGGGTACTCCCGACTTTGCGGTGGAGGCTCTTCGTTGTCTGGTAGAAGGAGGTTACAATGTGGTGGGTGTCATTACGATGCCCGACAAGCCTGCCGGACGGGGACATAAACTCCAGTTTTCTCCGGTGAAACAGTATGCACTGGAACATAATCTTCCGCTTCTTCAGCCGGAGAAGCTGAAGGATGAGGCTTTTGTGGAGGCGTTGCGTGCATGGAAGGCCGATTTGCAGATAGTCGTTGCTTTCCGCATGTTGCCGGAGGTGGTATGGAACATGCCGCGATTGGGCACCTTCAACCTGCATGCTTCCCTGCTTCCGCAGTATCGCGGCGCAGCCCCCATCAACTGGGCGGTGATTAATGGTGATACGGAAACGGGCATCACCACTTTCTTCCTGAAACATGAGATTGACACCGGTGAGGTTATCCAGCAGGTACGGGTACCCATTGCCGATACGGACAACGTGGGTATCGTCCACGACAAACTGATGCTGTTGGGCGGTCGCCTGGTGGTAGAAACCGTAGATGCCATTCTTGCCGGTACAGTGAAAAGTATTCCTCAAGAAGAAATGGCCGTCGTGGGTGAACTGCGTCCGGCACCGAAAATCTTCAAAGATACTTGTCGTATTGACTGGAACCGCCCGGTGAAGCGTATTTACGATTTTATACGCGGTCTTTCTCCCTATCCTGCCGCTTGGACGGAGCTGGTCCAACCCGGTGGAGAATCTGTTGTGGTAAAAATCTTCGAGACGGAGAAAATAGGGGAATCCCATCAACTGGTTCCCGGAACCTTGCAGACAGACGGGAAGACCTATATCCGCGTTGCTGCCGAAGATGGCTTTGTCGGCATCTGCTCCCTCCAGCTTCCGGGCAAGAAGAGACTGAAAACGGATGAACTGTTGCGCGGCTTCCGGTTGACGGAAGGATACGTGATGAAATAACTGATTGTCATTCAGTGACTTCCTACTGCAAAACTACTGCACTCGTTTTGCAGCGTCACTGCAAACCACTTTGCAGTGTTGCTGCAACTAATATGCAGTGTGACTGCAACTGCTTTGCAGTAGCACTGCAACACGTTTGCAGTGACGCTGCAAAAGGTATGCAGTAAGTTTGCAGTGAGAGTTTTGACTTCCAATGTTAGGCTGAATTAAATCTTTTCTCTATATTTGTACATAACAAAGTTCGTAAACTTTAGAACATAACATTATGAAACCAATCATATCCCCTTCTATTCTCTCTGCCGATTTTGGTTATCTGGCACGAGACATTGAAATGATTAACGAAAGTGAGGCGGAGTGGGTACATATCGACATCATGGACGGTGTGTTTGTCCCTAATATTTCTTTCGGATTCCCGGTACTGAAGTATGTGGCAAAACTGTCGCAGAAGCCTTTGGATGTGCATCTGATGATTGTACAGCCGGAGAAGTTTATTCCGGAGGTGAAGGCTCTGGGAGCACATGTCATGAATGTGCATTACGAGGCTTGTCCGCATCTGCACCGCGTGGTGCAGCAAATCCGCGAAGCAGGGATGCAGCCGGCGGTAACGATTAATCCGGCAACTCCCGTATCCTTGTTGAAGGATATTATTAATGATGTATACATGGTGCTGATAATGAGCGTAAATCCTGGCTTCGGCGGACAAAAGTTCATAGAGCATTCTCTTGATAAAGTGCGCGAGTTGCGTGAATTGATTACGGTTACCGGTTCGCAGGCCTTGATAGAAGTGGACGGTGGCGTAAACTTGGAAACCGGTTCGCGTCTGGTAGAGGCTGGAGCAGATGTACTGGTGGCAGGCAATGCCGTTTTCTCGGCTCCCGACCCGAAGGAGGCCATCCGTGCATTAAGGAATCTGTAAACCGTCTTCTGGATTGATAATCGACAGCTGGCAACGGCATCCTTTCCTTCGACTGTTGATGCCGTTGGTAGTTGGTATTTTGTGTGGAGATGCGTTTCCACACGTGCTTTCTGCATGGGAGTATGTGGCAGGTTTTCTGCTTTTTCTTTTTATTATAGGTAGATACAAGCATACCGGATGGGTGTATGGAGCGGCGGTATACCTTTTCTTGGGTGGTACGGGGGGCTGCTTGATGAGTTGGCAGCAGGGAAAGACGGTATTTCCCTTTTCGGGCAAACCTGCTGTTTATAGGGTTTGTATCCGTGAGCATCCAGAAGAGAGGGAGCGCAGCATATTGTGCAGGGTTGCCCTGCTGGGAGAGGTAGAGAAGGATACAGTTACGGGTTGCCCCCGGAATCATCTTTTTCTGGCTTATTTTCCGAAAGATTCTGCTACGGCCACTTTGCGCCGTGGTGATGAGTTGCTGGTATCTACCCGGCTTGTTCCTCCGGCAAACAATGGTAATCCCGACGAGTTTGACTATGCCCGCTACCTGAGGCGGAAAGGCTATAGCGGCACGGCTTACGTGGCTGACGGACATTGGCGGAAGACGGGGCATGATGCCTCTCGCACTGTCAGCCAGGTGGCACTGGATTATAGGGAGAAAGTGGTTGGCTTATACCGGAGTTTGGGTTTTGAAACTGATGAATTGGCGGTACTTGCTGCGTTGACAGTGGGGGATAAAGAGGAACTGAGCGATGATATTGTGGAGACCTACTCCGTCTCGGGAGCCAGCCATGTACTGGCACTTTCGGGATTGCATATAGGGTTTCTGTATGCTTTGCTCTTGTTTGTGCTTCGTCCTTTGTGGAGGCGATGGCGGCGGTTAAAACCTTTGTTGCTTTTGCTTCTGGTCCTTTTCTTGGTGAGTTTTGCTTTTTTCACGGGATTGTCTTCCTCGGTGGTGCGGTCGGTCGTCATGTTCTCTTTGTTGGCGTTTGCCGGTTTGCAGCCGGAAAAGCCGCTGACTCTGAATACGCTGGCGGCAACTGCTTTCCTGATGCTGCTGTGCAAGCCGGTCTGGTTGTTTGATGTCGGTTTTCAGTTGTCATTCTCGGCGGTTACAGCTATTGTACTTGTACAGCCTAAGTTATATGCCCTTTGGAAGGTTGACAATCGTTTCCTGCGATATTTGTGGGGACTTATGACAGTGTCCATGGCGGCTCAGCTGGGTACGGCCCCTTTGGTCATTTTCTATTTCTCCCGTTTTTCCACTCATTTTCTGTTGACTAATCTTTGGGTAATTCCCATGGTGTCGTCCGTTCTGTATTCTGCTGTCTTTCTGTTGATGCTTACGCCGCTGCCTTTTGTACAACATCTGTTTGCAAGGGTAGTAGAGGCATTGGTACATGTCCAGAATGAAGTGCTCCGCTGGATAGAGCATCTTCCCGGCGCTGTTGTCGATGATATTTGGCTGGATATATGGGGTGTTTTGCTCGTCTATCTGTTCTTGGGGATGGCATATTATGGCTTTCTACGCCTTACGGTACGTAGAGTCTGCTTTGCGTTGCTGGCATTGTTGGCAGTGGTTTCCTGGCATTCCCTTTCCATCATGTCCAATGTTCCCCGGCAGGGGATTGCTTTTTATAGCGTGAGAGGCTGTCCCGTTGTCCATTGTATGGCAGACAACCGTCATTCTTGGTTGGCATGTACCGATAGCTTGCCGGATATGCCGCGTTTGTGCCGTGCCCTTTCTCCGCATTGGAACCGCCTGCGTCTGGAGACTCCCCGACTGGTTGCCGGAGATTATACCACTTCCGGCTTATCCATGCGCAACCAGATTGTCTCTTACGCCGGTAAGCGCATCTGTTTTCTTTCCGACAACCGTTGGAGAAACAAGAACTCTTCCCGTCCCCTTTCAGTTGATTATTTGTATGTCTCCAAGGGGTATCAAGGTGGGGTAGAGGAACTTACTTCGCTCTTTTCCATGGGCATGGTGGTGCTTGACGCTTCTCTTTCAGACTATTATCAGAATAAGATTGCCAATGATTGCGTTCGCTTAGGTATTCCCTATCTTCTTCTTTCTCAAAAAGGTTCTTACCGCATATTGTTATAAATCACAAACTTTTCGTACTTTTGCCCCTTCAATTTGTTATAAACGCCAAATAGTAAATAGTCAATCGTCAAATAGTAAATAAAAATATGTTGACCAAAGTAATAGAACAATCCAAGATAGACCATTTCACCAAATGGTTTGACCGTGCAGACAAGATAGTAATCGTTTCGCATGTGGGTCCCGACGGGGACGCCATCGGCTCTTCTCTGGGCTTGTGGCACTTCTTCAGCTCACAGGGAAAGACGGCGAATGTTATTGTGCCGAACGCCTTTCCCGACTTCTTGAAATGGATGCCCGGGAGCAAGGACGTCCTTCTGTACGACCGCTACAAGGAGTTTGCCGACAAGCTGATTGCCGAGGCGGATGTCATTTGTTGTCTGGACTTTAATGCTATCCATCGTATAGATGCCATGGGTGACGCTGTTCTTGCATCCCCGGCAAGAAAAATACTGATAGACCATCATCTCCATCCGGAGGATTTCTGCAAGATTATCATTTCCCATCCGGAGATATCTTCCACTTCGGAACTGGTTTTCCGCCTGATTTGCCGTATGGGCTATTTCAGTGACATTTCAAGGGAAGGAGCAGAGTGCATCTATACGGGTATGATGACGGATACCGGCGGGTTTACTTACAATTCCAATAACCGGGAAATCTATTTCATCATCAGCGAACTGTTGTCGAAAGGTATTGACAAGGACGAGATTTACCGCAAGGTGTTCAATACTTATTCAGAAAGCCGTTTGCGCCTAATGGGATATGTCTTGTCACAAATGAAGGTCTATCCGGACTATCATGCAGCCTTAATTTCTCTGACTAAAGCCGAACAAAGCCAGTTCGACTATGTGCGTGGAGATAGTGAAGGGTTTGTGAACATTCCTTTAAGTATCAAAGGGGTGATTTTCTCTTGCTTCCTGCGTGAAGATACGGAGAAGCCGATGATAAAGATTTCTTTACGTTCGGTCGGTACATTCCCCTGCAATCAGCTGGCTGCCGAGTTCTTTGGCGGCGGCGGTCATTTGAATGCTTCCGGCGGTGAATTTTATGGAACGATGGATGAGGCCCGCAAGGTCTTTGAGCAGGCTTTGGAGAAATACAAACCGCTGCTGAATGCCAAAGGATAAAAAAAGTTCAGTTGTAAAGGTTAAAAGTTACGAACTTTCTATCCGCAGCTTTCAACTTTCAAGGAAATCAGATACTTTTGTACGAAATTACTAAATAACAGAAATGAAGAAACTTACTTTATTCTTTTTTGCCTTACTTGCAGTTTGTTTAGCCTTCCAGGCATGCGATAATTCTAAAACTTATGCCGAAATGCTTGAGGAAGAAAAAGATGCCATCAAAGCATTTATCAAAGACAGTAGCATTGTCGTTATTTCTCAAAGTGAATTCTATGCGCAAGATTCGACAACGGATGTAAGCAGGAATGAGTATGTGCAGCTGGCAAGCGGGGTGTATATGCAGATTGTGGATAAAGGTTCGACGAATCCTGCAGATACAGTTAAACCGAATGATTTGATTTTGGTGCGCTTTGAAGAACAAGGGTTGATAGCTGTTGGAGGGGTGAAATCGTATATAACCAATATGAATAGTCCGACTGTTGTGGATGAGTTTAGATATTCTGTTACTTCTTCGTCTATTGCCGGACTTTTCACTCAAGGCTATATGCTTATATATCATGGTTCGTCTGTACCTGCTGGCTGGCTGGTTGCGTTGAATTATATTCGTAACGGAGCACATGTGAAGCTGATTGTTCCTTCCAAGATGGGACAGTCGGATGCTATGCGGGACGTTCATCCTTATTATTACGATTTACATAAACTCCAAATTTGGAACTAACCGATAAATTTTAAATCATTAACCTATGACTCTAATCAAATCTATTTCTGGAATCCGCGGAACAATTGGCGGTGGTGCTGGCGAGGGATTGAATCCGCTCGACATTGTGAAGTTCACTTCAGCTTATGCTACCCTGATTCGTAAGACGTGTACTGTAAAAAGTAACAAAATCGTGGTAGGGCGTGATGCCCGCATCTCTGGCGAGATGGTCAAGAACGTAGTAGTCGGTACCTTGATGGGTATGGGCTGGGATGTAGTGGATATTGATTTGGCTTCTACTCCGACTACCGAGCTGGCTGTAACCATGGAAGGTGCCAGTGGAGGTATTATTCTGACTGCCTCACACAATCCCAAGCAGTGGAATGCGTTGAAACTGCTGAATGAAAAGGGCGAATTTCTGAACGCTGCCGAAGGCCAGGAAGTACTCCGCATTGCCGCCGCCGAAGAATTCGACTATGCCGAAGTGGACCAACTTGGCTCGTACCGTCAGGATTTAAGCTACAACCAGAAACACATCGACAGCGTATTGGCACTTGACCTCGTAGATGTGGAAGCTATCCGAAAGGCAAACTTCCGTGTAGCCATCGATTGTGTAAACTCTGTAGGTGGTATTATTCTGCCGCAACTACTTGAACAACTTGGCGTTCAGCACGTAGAGAAGCTCTATTGCGAACCGACCGGTAACTTCCAGCATAATCCCGAGCCTTTGGAAAAGAACTTGGGTGACATCATGAACCTGATGAAAGGGGGGAAGGCAGATGTTGCATTTGTTGTAGACCCTGATGTAGACCGCCTGGCAATGATTTGCGAAGACGGCAAGATGTACGGTGAAGAATATACACTGGTTACTGTTGCCGACTACGTATTGAAACATACTCCGGGCAATACGGTATCCAATTTGAGTTCGACCCGTGCCTTGCGCGATGTAACTCGCAAGTATGGGCAAGAATATTACGCTTCTGCCGTAGGTGAAGTGAATGTAACTACCAAAATGAAGGAAGTAGGTGCCGTTATCGGTGGCGAAGGAAACGGTGGGGTAATCTATCCGGCCAGCCACTATGGACGTGATGCCTTGGTAGGTATTGCCTTGTTCTTGAGCCATCTGGCACACGAAGGTAAGAAGGTGAGCGAACTCCGTGCATCCTATCCTGCATACTTCATGGCAAAGAATCGTGTAGACTTGACTCCTGAAACAGATGTAGATGCTATTCTTGCCAAGGTGAAGGAGCTGTATAAGAATGAAGAAATCAATGATATAGACGGTGTGAAGATTGACTTCCCCGACAAATGGGTTCATCTGCGTAAGAGCAATACGGAACCGATTATCCGTGTCTATAGTGAGGCTGCCACACCGGAGGCTGCCGAGGAAATCGGCCAGCAGATTATGAAGGTGATTGAAGACCTGGCTAAATAAGGCCGAACGAAATGTTATAATGAATGTCCCACTTTCCCGTGAAAGAGAAGTGGGACTTTTTTTAAACCTTCCCATGAACTCCTCCATCAAACTACTACTATGAATGGTATTTTAGATTCTATAGGCTCAGCAATAACCACTGTCAGTGACTTTGTCTGCGGGTATCCCTTATTTATCCTTCTGATAGGGGGAGGACTTTTCTTGTTCTTTTATTCCGGAGCTGTGTCCCTCTGCCGCATCGGATATTCGATAAAGGCCTTGCGCTATAAATCGGAAGTGGCGGGCGAAGGACAAATCAGTTCTTTCCAGGCCTTGATGAGCGCCATAGCGTCAACAGTGGGTATGGGGAATATTGCGGGGGTGGCTATCGCTATTACAGTAGGAGGTCCCGGAGCCATTTTCTGGATGTGGGTAAGTGCTGTTGTGGGTATGTCCACCAAATTCTTTGAAGGGGCTCTTGCCATTATGTACAAAGGACACGATTCTGCCGGAGAACCGCAAGGGGGGACGATGTATATCATTCTTCATGGGTTGGGCGAACGCTGGAAACCGTTTGCTTATTTCTTTGCGGTGGTGGGGTTGATAGGTACGTTGTGTGTAATGCAAGCCAATCAGTTGGTCGAGTCTGTCACTACGGTATTTACTACTCCGGCAGGAATAGAGAATACACTCGGTCTGCGTTTTGTGATGGGTATTGTCATCAGCCTGGTGGTAGGGGCGGTCATTATCGGTGGCATCCGGCGCATTTCGGTTATCTCGGCTAAAATAGTGCCGGTGATGGTTACTTGCTATATGCTGCTTGTCTTCGTTATTCTTTGTTTGAATTTTGATAAGTTGCCGGGAGTGTTGGCTTCCATTTTCCAGTCTGCCTTCAGCCTGGAAGCCGGTATCGGTGGAATTTTGGGAACTGCACTGACTGGTGCCCGCCGTGCTGCCTACGTCAATGAAGCAGGCGTAGGTACGGCCTCTATGATGCATGGCGCCTCCCGTAATGACAATCCCATTCGTGAGGGGCTGGTAGCCATGATTGGACCGGCCATCGACTCGGGGCTTGTTTGTACATTGACGGCCTTCCCTATTCTTATAGCTGGAAACTATGCGTCGGAAGGAGGCATAAAAGGCCTTTATATTGCTTTGAATTCTTTTGAGCAGCTCCTTCCCGGCTATGGGCATTATCTGCTGATGGTGATGGTCTTTTTCTTTGCCTTTTCTACCATGTTCTCTTATTCGTATTATGGACTGAAGTGCACCAACTTCTTGTTTGGTGCGGAGAATGCCAAGTATTATAACTACTTCTATTTGGTGATGATTGTTGTGGCTGCCATGATTCCGTTGGGAGCAGTGGTTGCCATCATGGATTTGGCTTTTGCCTTGATGGCATTGCCTACGATGACGTCACTGCTGTTACTTGCTCCACGGGTCAGGAGAAAGATGAAGGAATATTTTGCGAACTGATAGAAAGCAGCTTCCACTACAAGTTGATGACCTTTCCTATCTCTCCTTCAAAATTCGGGGTGAATACACCTTTGCCGATATTTGCCTTGATTTCATCGGGGCTCCAAAAACGTCCTCCGTCCAGCTCGTCACTGGGATGTATTTCACCGTCGTAGACAGTTTTGTGTACGAAGACCAGTTCCTTTTCGCGGGCAGACTCGAAGACGTAATGCATGACGGTTTCGGGAATAAAGTCGGTAATGCCGAGCTCTTCGCGTACTTCGCGTTTTAGCGCCATCTCTACACTTTCACCTAAATCGACGTGTCCGCCTACGGAGGTGTCCCACTTCCCCGGTTGTATGTCTTTCCATTCGGGACGTTTCTGTAGATACAACTCACCTTTGGAATTGAATACATGAAGATGGATTACCGGATGAAGCAGTTTGCTACCGTTATGGCATTCGCCACGGGTGGCGGCACCTGTGATGTTGCCTTGTTCGTCGACAAGGGGGAACATCTCTTGATTGTTATCGTGGTTCATTGTGCTTAGGGTATTAATAATGATGAATCTCCATAGCTCAGGAAGCGGAAATCATGTGCCAGTGCATAGTTGTAAATCTTCGGCCAATCACCGTGTACGAAAGCTGATACGAGCAGCAGCAAGGTACTTTGCGGTTGGTGGAAATTAGTCACCATAGCCTTCACGATTTTGTATTCATATCCCGGAGCGATAATGATTTGAGTGCTGGTATGCAGAGCCTCCATGCTATGTCTGTCCAGATAGGCAGCAATGGCTTGCAGGGCTTCTACTGCAGAGGTGGCGGTGGCCTTGGCAGACATTTCATAAGGTTGCCATTGGTGGACGTGCAAGTCTTCCTCTGTGGCTTCTGGATTATTCAGTAAAGTGACTCCGATGTGATAAAGGCTTTCCAATGTGCGCACTGAAGTTGTTCCTACGGCCACTGCCTTGCCGCCGTGTACTATGAGTTTTTCCAATGTGTTGCGCGAGACAGAGATGTATTCCGTATGCATTTCGTGCCCTTCTATTTCTTCACTTTTCACCGGTTTGAAGGTTCCGGCTCCCACATGGAGTGTCAGCTCTTCCAATTCTACTCCTTTATTGCGCAATGCGTCCAATACGCGTGGGGTGAAATGCAGTCCCGCTGTAGGGGCAGCCACCGAACCTTTGATTTTGGAGTAGACAGTCTGGTAAGTCTCCTTGTCACTTTCCTGGGTCTCCCGGTTCAAGTAGGGGGGGATGGGCAATTCACCGAAGACCTCGAGAATGTCGGCAAAAGTCACTTCCGGATTATTCCAGCGGAAGTTTATCCAATGGCTGGTTCCGTGGCATTCACCCCGTTCGGCGGTCAGGGTGAGTGACTTGCCTTTCACGGTCATCTCACGTCTCAGCATGCCTTCCTTCCATTTTTTCAGGTTGCCGACCATGCAGAGCCAGGCGGCATGCTCGGTTTGCTGGAAGTTGAGGGCGTAGTCGTTCGGCTGTATGGGTTCCAGGCAGAATACTTCAATCAGTGCTCCCGTTTCTTTCCGGAAATGCAGGCGTGCTTGGATGACTTTGGTATTGTTGAATATCATCAGGCTTCCCGATGGCAGATACTCCGGCAGTGAAGTGAATCTGTCTTCTGAAACTTCTCCGTGGCGATACAATAACAGTTTGGACTGGTCACGTACGGACAATGGGAACTTTGCAATGCGTTCGTCCGGCAACGGGTAGTTGAATTCGCTGATTCTGATATGTCTGGGGTCTTCTTTCATGATGGCTTTCTCTTTATTATATCGGCTGCAAAGGTACGGATATTTGGGAAGATTTGAAGAATAAGGGAAATAATTCCTAACTTTGCAGGAAGAAAGTAGGAAAAGACAAACTAAAAGATAAGTTACTATGAAGATAGGAGATAAAGTTCGTTTCCTCAGCGAAGTTGGGGGCGGTGTTGTGACAGGATTTCAAGGGAAAAACATCGTGTTGGTGGAAGATGCCGACGGTTTTGACATACCGATGCCCATAAACGAATGTGTGGTGATAGAGACCGATGATTATAATATCCCCACTCCGGCAGCCAAAGCGGCTGCCAAGAAGAAGCGGGAAGAAGAGCAACAATTGCGCACGGCCGCTACTGCGGCAAGGCCGTCTGCTATGGAGTCTCAGGTTTCGGAGCCTCAATCGGTCCGTTTGGAGAAACCGCAGATATCTGTTTATCGTCAGCCCGAGATGAAAGGCGGAGATATCCTGAATGTTTTTCTGGCTTTTGTTCCGGAGGATATCAAGGCTGTCAGCACTACACCTTTCGAGACATATTTGGTGAACGATAGTAATTATTATATGTATTATACCTATTCGAGTGCCGAAGGAAAGTCCTGGACAGCCCGTTCGCATGGTTTGATAGAGCCGAATACGAAACTTCTGCTGGAGGAGTTCGAAAAGTCCGAGTTGAACGACCGTGAACGTGTGATGGTACAGCTGGTGGCATTCAAAGATAACCGTGCGTTCACAATGAAACCGGCTGTCAGTGTGGAAGTCCGCATAGATATGGTAAAGTTCTATAAACTGCATACATTCCAGCAGACGGTTTTCTTTGAAACACCGGCCTTGGTGTATGATATTGTCCGGAATGACCAGCCTGTCAAGCAGGTGTATGTTTCGGCAGAGGAACTGAAGGAGGCTTTGATACAGAAAAAAACGGCAGATACTCCGTCCAAACCGCAGACGGTCATCAAGCGTGGCGGCAAGAATGGGATTGTCGAGATTGACCTGCATATCGGCGAGTTACTGGATGACACCTGCGGTATGAGCAACAGCGAAATATTGAATTACCAGCTGGATAAGTTTCGTGAAGTGATGGAACAATACAAAAAAAGGCGCGAACAACGCATCGTCTTTATTCACGGCAAGGGAGATGGAGTGCTGCGTAAAGCCTTGCTGGACGAGCTGAAACGTAAATATCCTGACTGCCGCCATCAGGATGCTTCGTTCCAGGAGTACGGATTTGGGGCGACGATGGTGACGATTAAATAAAATCAAGTATTTGAATAGTGAATAGGGCAGTTCAAACGTTGGAATGCCCTATTCATTATTTATAGTCTGACATTGACTCTTGTATTTTTTCTTATGTGTATTTCTTGAGTGGAAGGATTGGACTGCATCATTTCTGATTCTATTTGCTGGATTGCTCTTTTGGCTTTGTGTACAAACCTGCCTTTGGGATATTTTCGCAAATATTCTTCGTAATCTGCTACCGACTGGCAACTATAGAAGAGGCGTTCTTCATTTTCTCTTCTGACTTCTCTTATATCAGTAATGGGAAGAACTGGCTGTGAAGAAGGTTGTGGATGTGGGTGGACAATCTGTTTTTTAGGTTCCTCTTGGAACTGTTCAAGTTTTGCAGTATCCGTTTTTACCGAGTCCATAACGATGTTTTCTTCTCTATTTATTGGGGAGATTGGATTTACCTTGTTTCCCAAAAATTGTTTTATAAAGTTTGCATGAGATGAGGAGGGGTATTCTTTTAGAAAATCTCTGTAGTCTTCTTCTGTACGGCATGCAGCGTACTTGCGCTCTTCTTCAAGGTGTCTAAAGTATATGGAACCTCCTTTGACAAGCAATAGAATCAATACTATACCAAGGCCGGTCCATCCTGCTATGCGTTTATGCATGTTCGAAGGACAGAACTTTTCTTTAAGGCGTGGTGATGTTGTTTTAGGAAAAAGTGGAGCAATAGGCTTCAGCTGTACTGAAGGAGAGTCTGTCTTTGTTTGTTTTAGTATGGAGCAAGCAAACTCATAGGCTTGTTGGGCTGTGGGGCGGTCCCAAGTGTTGAGGGCAAGGCATGCGTGAACAAACTGGGACAATTGGGAAGAATATTTCTCATCTAATGCTGGAATATGTGCACCATTCAGTTGGACACAACCTCCCATACCTTCCCATAATACAAGACCAGTGGATAATTCATAAACACTCATCCCTAAAGACCATATATCGCTGGTAGCCACAATCAGTGGTTTCTCTGCAAAACGTTCTGGTCCCATATAGGCAAGTGTTCCGGAACTTTCTACTTTGTTGATACTTTTACGAAAAGTATGCTCCAGTTTACGGCTGATGCCAAAATCTGAGATGATGAATTTGTCATCATCCCCTATCAAAATATTATCGGGTTTTATATCTTGATGAATGATAGGAGGATTCTGATTATGAAGAAACATCAATCCGCATGATACATCGCGTATGAAGCGCCAGATTTGCTTTTCAGACATTTTGCCTTTCAAGCTCGCTGAGGACCCTTTGGGACAGTAAGGCATTACCAAAAAAGGGCACTGTCCAAAAACATCAAAATGATTAAGGTGCAGTAGATTGGGATGGTGTAATTTGTAGGCAAGTTTGAATTCTTCCCGGAAATCTTTTATGCCGTTGTCATCCAACAGTCCGTACAACTTTATGGCAACGTCTACATCTGCCAATATATTTCGGGCAAGCCAGACTTCACCAAAGCTTCCGACTCCTAATAGTTTCTTCAGCTGATAGTGTTCAGCAAATATATCACCATTTTTCAGTTGCATAGTTTCACAATAGTAATCAATCTGTTAGGGTAGTGTTAGTAGTGTCTGTCTCTGTAACTAGAACCGTATCTGCCTGATATAGTATCGTTTTCCATTTTGCATATTGCTGTGGATTTCTATATAAATAGAAGCCTGCCGCTAAAGCCAGTACCAGGAGTAACAGAAGAATTTTCCGGATTTTGTGGTGGTTGGGTTTGCTGAACACTGTATTATTCAACTTTACTTTGGGCTCGGTATCCTGTAGCATGATGTGGCATAGCACAATCGTAATATTGTCATATCCACCTGCTTCAAGAGCAGCTTCTATCAACCTATCCTTGCATGTCATTAAATCATCCTGGTTCTCTTCTATAATTTGCATTATCTCTTCGTCGTGGCATAAACCACATAACCCATCACTACACAGTAGGAGAGTATCGCCATCCTTTAAATTATAGGAACGGAAATCGGGATTGGAACGATTGGTCGGGTCTCCCAAACAGCGGGTAATGATATTACTGTAAGGATGGTCAAACGCATTTTCAGGATCTAGTTTTCCCTGATCTACTAAATCTTGTACATAGGAATGGTCTTTAGATAAACGGCAAAAACCTGAATTGCCATTGAATACATAACAACGACTGTCGCCACACCAACAGATATAGGCTTTGTCGTTCAATATCCAAGCAATGACAATAGTAGTACCCATTCCCTGGGTACTACTATCTTCTTTACTTGCATTGACAATATTTAAATCAGCGGTTTTGACAGTTCTGCTCAGAAATTCTTCAACGGCTTCTTCTGAGGTAACAATGCCTTCCTGCGTAACGATATCTCCTAAATTCTCGGGGGTGAATGCATTTTGCACCGTCTCAATGGCTATGGCAGAAGCAACTTCTCCGGCATTGGTGCCGCCCATTCCGTCGGCCACTACCAATATGCTGCCATACCGTCCTAAAGAAATGGGTTCTATCGATTGGGGGATAATCCACTCTGATTGGCATAAATCACGATTGACAACAAAATTGTCTTCGTTGTTTTTCCTGACTAAACCAACATTGGTACCTGCCGCTAATTTAATGCTTATCTCGGACATGTTTAATTTTAATGTATTAAATTTCTGATTGGTACTAAACGATCCTTACCCTCTATGCTTCCTACCATGAAACCCACTACTTTGTAAGAACCATTTTCTAGAAGGAATGCTGGAGAACCATAATAACCGGGCTCTGCCACACGATTCTGTAATATGGTAGTCTCATATTTTGTGTCGGCTATATTGGTATGGTCATTGAAATGAGCCGGAGTAAGATTATGAATATCAGCATAACCTGCATAGCCCACCATTTGAACTTCTGTACCTCCACTCATGTTGTCTGCGGCGGTAATGTCGTAAGGCAATCCCTCACCATAAACGCCTTTTCCTCTAATGTATGCCCAACTGTTGGCAGCAGGGGTAACAATGCTGACACTGATATATTTCCTACGTGTATAGGTCAATTTTATCCCATGTTCCCTTAGTTGTACCCTGATGGATTTATCTACTTCTATTTCGGTCACTTGTACATCATTTCGTCCGTCTTTGGCAAAATCGCTACTGGTAAATGTCAGAGGCTTTCCAGTTCCTTTGGTACTGTATGCACGGTAATGGATAATGATATTACATCCTGCTCCTTTGTATACAGCCAATAGTTTACGCCATGGGTCTTTCCACTCTGTGTTGGAGTATATCCATGGCTCGACATTCTGCCTGTCTGTTACAAACATTCCGTTTGATAGCATGAAGCCAGTTCCGCAGATTATATCTGAAACTTGTATGCCCGGATCAAACTTTGTTCCATTATATTCGATTTCAATACGGTCGACTTTAATTGTATAGATATAATCATAATAATCTTTCAAATCTCCTGAAGCATTACTGTCTTGTTCATCTGCTATATCAGGGTCTTCATAATATTGGTCTTTGGAGAGTCTGGTGCCTTCTTGTATATTTGCGTTAATGGCATTGCTTGAATTCTCAATGCTTTTAGTGCTTATGCTGTTTGAGAGATTGTCCAAGTCTGATTTGACCTTATAGAAACTTGCATTGACATTCTTTAATTGACTATTAACGTTGTCCAACTGTGTTTTTAAGGCCTCTGCATTACCGTCACTGTTTCGTAATTTGGTCTCTAACTCCCGTTGCTGTGCTTCTAGAGATGCTCTTTCGGTCCCCAGTGAATCCAATTGGTTTTGGTATCCTTTCAGTTGAAGTTCTTGTTCTTCTGTCTTCTGTGCCAACAAATCATTTTTTACACCTAAACTGTAGTTCCAGGCAGCCAATCCTGCCACCGCCAGTACGAAAACAATTCCCATGATTGTTAATGCGGTCTTGTAGGGGCGTAAGGCTTGTTTGCGGAAAAGGCTCATTCTCTCAGTCAATCCAATGCTGGAAGTTAATGCTTGGCGACCTTGTGGAACAATGAATCCCAAGCGTGGTCCGCCAACGGATAATTGTATTTCATCTCCTGTTTGTAAATAGTAGGACCCATTTATAGGATGTCCGTTGACCAATGTCGGATTGGAGTGTGAAAGGTGGATAAGTTTCCAGTTTTCACCGTCGCGTACAATTGCAGCATGTTTGCGGCTAACTGTTTCGAAACTTTCATCAAAGCGTACTTGGCAGGAAGCGTCTCTACCTAATTCTACTTGGTCGACAATGATTTTTTGGGATTCTCCCGCTTGATGATACTTTGAAGAGGTCTTGTGCTCCAAAATAAAGTAAGTTCTACCGGAAGCACCCATTAATGCCCCCATACCAGCCCCTACTGAGCCGGCTAAGGTACGTTTGTAATTTTGTGTATCCATACTACTTGATATATAATTAATAGTTTTCAAATCTCATTTTTACATCCCCAATGGAGATGATATCTCCAATTTTCAGTATATGCCCTTGTTTGGTGACTTGGGTGGAATTGACATAAGTCCCATTACTGGACTCCTGCCACAACTTTAACTCCTTCTGCCATTGCCCGTCCCGAATAATCCATTTATCAGTGGCGGGATTTGTTTCTATTGTGCAATGATGGCGTGATATATAGGCACTTTGCTGTTCTGTTATATGTAGCAGATTGTCGCGTTCTCTCCCGATAGTAAGGATTCTATTGCCATATTTTATAAGTTCACTTAATTGATATATTTTTCCGTACTCTTCACCTTGCATAATACGTATACAGAAACCATTGACTGTTTGTGGTGGACAATATCCTCTTTCCATAGGGACTTGGCTTATTGCTGGCAGGTGTTCCAATACCTCTTGCACAGACTGGAAACGTTTTTTGAAATCTGGATTAAGACATCCTGCAAAGAGTTGCTGCCACTGCTCTCTATGTTTCAACTGTGTCAATTTCTGCCGGTTCCAATCTCCATTTTTCCCACGTTTCTGATATAGTGCCAATTCATTATGACTGCTCAATTCGCCAAAGGGTAAACTACCAGTCAATAATTGAAAGGCTAATACTCCAAAAGAAAAAATGTCCGTAGTGGGTAGGACAGTGGCCTCACCTCGCATGCGGTTCACTTGTTCTGGCGGCATATATGCATAAGTCCCGAAAATTTGGTTGGGTTTACCAAAAATATTGCGTTCAGTCATACGTTTGTTTCTATCCCCTGCTATACCGAAATCTGTCAACGCAGCAATTCCGTTACTCTTGAAAAGGACATTCTCCGGCTTTAGGTCACGGTGAACCTTGCCTCTGGTATGCAAAGCATGTAAACCTATTAGAATTTGTTGGCAAATTAGAGGAATCTTACTGCTTCCAGAACCTAAATAAGGTGTTAAATCTCCTCCGGAACAGTATTCCATTACAATATAAGGGTTGCCTCCAACTGTACCGTAGTCCAATGAACGCACTAAATAGTCACAATCAATTTGCCCAGTTTTGAATTCCATCTCGAAACGTTCCATTAATGGTTTACGTATTTCAGGAGGAACTTCCCATAATCTCAGTAGTTTAAGCGCATAATCTTTGCTTGCGCTGTCCGTAACCCGATATACTTTACCGAATGAACCTTCGCCTAATGTTTGGGAAACCCTATAACGGTTATTGATATATTCCCCTACATTATAATCACATCTGTCGACAGTCCGGTTATTCACAAGAGTTATATTTAGTCACATTCAAACTTGAATCTTCGGTCGCCTAGTACAATGATATCATCCGGTATGATTTCTATTTTTCTGTTTACCTGGATATAGGTCGTTTGGAGCATACTTCGGTCAAGCAGATACCAATGACCATCATCGAAAACTATTTCAGCTTGTTCCTTTGAGGTGATTGTACGATTAGACATTTCTGTATTTTCCCGGTTCAAGATGATGGAGTTCCCTTCATATTCAAATCTTTTCGGAAGAATGTTCTCTTCTTCTTCCGGTATAATTGTTAATGAACAGTGAGGTTTGGTTTCCGGTTCTGTCTCTGTGATGTTCTTTATTTGTCGGCGTATGGTTGGCCGATGTACGCGGACACCGCAGTTCGGGCAAAAAGAGCAGGTTATTGCTATCTTACTTCCACATTCATGACAGAGCATTTTCTCTTCAGAAACGGAAGGTGCTTCCTCTTCTACTCTTATTGTTTTGTATTCATTGTTTGTTGATATGTTTGCTCTTTTCAATGGAGTTCCGCAGCAGGGGCAACTTGTGAAATCTCCTACTACCGGGTAATTGCAATTGGGACATTCTATAATTGGCTGTACAACAGTAGAATGATTCTCTTCTTCATTTGTTGTGGAAAACACCACAGTTTTTCTGCATTTTTCTTCATTGGAGCTGACATTCAATACTGTCGGTTTGGGTATAGCTTCTCCATGGCCTTCTTTTGAAATAAAAATGTCCTGACTATTGGCATAATTCTCCGGCATTCGCAAAGGTTGCCCGCATTTTAGGCATACTGTTGTGTTGGAAAGGTTGTCCCAACCGCAATTCATACATCTCATAAGATTTTACTTTAATAATGGAATTACTTTGTATAAATCAGAGTTTCTCACCATTGTCGGTTTACCATGAATTTAGAATAGACCTCCCTTTTTCTGGGAGAGAATAATTGAAGATATTTTTCCTCCTTTGCTTTTAACTATGAGAGTTCCTTCTCTGGCCTTCTTGGTTTTTCCCACTTTTAGAATGAGTTTACCACGGTCTTTTGCTATAGCTTCACACCATTCAGGAATATCTGCAACTTCCCATTCGGCATTGGAGTCTACTTGCAGTTCCTTAATTTCTCCTTTGGAACCGAATTCCAATTTATCTAATGCGATATTAATGAATTCTTCTTGGCCACCTTGGGTAACACTGACCGTAGCTTTCATCTTTTCATTACTGATTGTAATGGTGGCTTTACGTTCGGTAGTCAGCCAATTGGTCTGGCAGCTTATGGAGAGTTTCTTCTCACCGGGAGTCACTTGACACCAGTCTGCATCTGATATTGCAGTCCATTGTTCTGGAAGACTTTCTATTTTTATACTTTCTGCAGTCTTTGTCTCACACCCAAATTCCAGGCTTTTTCTGTCTATGGTAAGTCTGGTGATTTCGGCAGGAGGCGCTGGCTTGGGAGCGGGATTTATTTTTTCCTCACACTCTTTGATTTTATTTTTGCATGCTTGCTCCAGATTGCTGTCGCATTTCATGGCTGCTTTAAAACTTTTAATAGCGTCTCTGTATCTTCCTCTTTTCATGTATGTCTCTCCCTTTTGATAGATGGAGGCGCATTGCCCCCATATACTTATTGGCATAGAGAGAGCGAACGCTAAAACAATCAGTCTGATAAGTTTATTCATTTTCATTGTTGTCTATGTTTATATATGGTTCTATTTTTTTTGCACGGTCTTCAAAAGCCTGGGCTGCTACGGCTTGGTCAAGGTCTTTCATGATATTTGCCTTTTCTTTAAAAACATGATAGGCAGAATCCAGTATGGCCTCTACTTGCTGTTTCAGTTCTGTTGCATTTAAGTATATTTTTGCGGAGATGGAATCTTTGTAATAATTTATTTGTCGGTATTTGCCAATGGCATTTATGTAAAAATCCTCAAATACGGAATCATTGTTTTGCTTTAAAGTGTCAATGTCAAATCGGAAAACATCTCCTTGTATTTTAGAGTTTTCGCCTTCTTGAATGATTGACAGACACATTTGGTCGTAATCAATCGTTGGAGTCGGTTCCGGTATGGATTCCACTACTGGTTCTTTGCCGCTTATTAGCGAAAAGATGATGACAATTGTTGCGAATATAGCTGTGATTGCTGCTACGACTATAACTTTTTTGCGTTTCCCTTTGTCTTGATAGGGTGACATCTTATTTATGTCAGAAGAGTGTGCGCTAATGGAATCCTCATGGGTTTTGTCCTCTTCCTCTTGCAAAGTATCATGGCTGTTGTTTGACAGACTAAAGGGGACGGGACTTCCATTGATATGTTGGGAAGTGTAGTCTGCAATTTGTCTGGCTGTGGGTCTGTCCCATGGATTTAAGGCAAGGCACTTGTAAATGATATCCTTTAATTCTTGAGAAAAGTCTTCGTTGATAAGTGGAATGTCTGCACCGTTTTTTTGCAATACGCCTCCATGATCACCATAGGGCGGCATACCGGTTAGAAGCTCATACATTGTTGCTCCCAATGACCAAATGTCACTGGCCATAATAGGGGCGGGAGATGGACCAAAACGTTCTGGTCCCATATAGGCCAAAGTTCCTCCACTGGATTCTTGGCCTTGGTTCCTGCGTAATGTACTTCTAATCCGTGCGCTGATTCCGAAATCCGTAATCATATACCTATTCTCATCATTAATCAGAATATTATCGGGTTTTATATCCTGATGGATAACCGGGGGAGTTTTTGCATGAAGATAAGCCAGTCCCTCTGCAACATCATGGAGCAAATGCCAGCTTTCCGTTTCTGTTATCCGGTTGTTGTCAGTAAGGTATTGGAAGGCCGAACCATTTTTGCAAAAAGGCAAAATCAGGTATGGCATCCGTTCCCAGCAGTCATAATAAGTAGGATGCAGTAAATTGGTATGATTCATATCAAATACGAGGGAGAACTCTTGTGTGAAAAGGGATATCCCCGCATCGTCAAGCCCCATCCCCGGAGCATATATTTTTATGGCGACCTTAACATCCGTAAGTTTGTCTTGTGCCAGCCAAACTTCAGAAAATCCTCCTCTTCCTAGTTGTTTGAGTAGCTCGTATCTATCTGCTATGATTTGTCCACTGTCTAACATAGAACTTATAAATTATGTAAAAGAACTGTTTTCTTTTGGAAACAGCCTTTCTTTGTGTGATTGTATTATTTTGTTTGATTGAGTATATTCGCAATTCTTTATCCACAAAGTAATTAATAAAAATGTAAATAAGAAAATGAGAAAAAGCTTGAAATGTACTAAAATGTTGTTTTAATGGCTTATGTAGCTAAATATTGTACTATGATGTGATTTTTTGTTTCGTTTTAATAAAGCGGTAGCGTATGCTCTTTTGTGGTTGAGAAATACGCCTTATGCTTGACGGTATTTCGCAAAAATATTTTAAGTTTGCAGATGTATTGAATAAATAATCTAATTACGAGAAACATGGGAGAGAGGATGGATAAGCGAATTCGATTTTACATTTATTGGATATTAGGGTTTGTGCTTCTAGGAGCTTGTGCGCCCGGAGATAAAGAGGACGTATACACAGAAATGAGAGCTTTTGAGGATTTTTCCCATATAAATGGAGATTCTGTGGCCATTGTGCCCCGAAAGGTAAGGTTGAAGGCTTTTCAAAAGATGGAAGAGGCAAAGGATAGCTTGGTCAAGTATAATTATCTGGCAATGACACTGAAAACATATTTGATTACTTCACAGCTTGATTCGGCACAAATCGTAATCCAGCAGATACATGACTTTATAGAAAGGCAGCATAGTTCTTCTCAAATGGCAGATTTGGAGTCTGAATGTTTCAATATGAAGGGAAATATCTTTGCACGTGTTGGGAATATGGATTCTGCCGAAATTTGTTTCCGGAAGGCTTATGAATTACGGATGAGAGGGACTAGGATTGAAGTGGTGCCGGATATTTTGATGAATCTTGCAGATGCGAATAACCGTTTAGGAAAATTGGATATAGGGGCAGCTTGGTATAGGAGAGCTTTGTTGATGTGCGACTCTTTGCATATAGCTTCTACCAAGAAACCTCCCATTTATTATGGTTTGGCACAAGTATATGTTACCATGCGTGATTTTGAACAGAGTGATTACTATTATAATCTAGCAGGAGAAAGCTATGACAGTATGCTACCTTATGAAAAATATATTTATTTGAATAATAGAGGGACTTCTTACTATTATAGGGAGGATTACCAGACAGCGATAAAATATTTCCAAAAGGTTATTGATTTAGTCGAAGGATATGCTGATATGGGTTTTGAACTTAATCTGGGGAGGTTGAATTTAGGAGACTGTTATCTTCAACTGAATATGGTTGATTTGGCTGTTAAATATATAAATGAATGCCAACTTTTTTTTGAGGAAATGGGGGTAAGTACTGCACTATATTATATCGATACGCAGAAAATAGAATTGGCTCTGCTTCAGAAAGACTTTCAAGAGGCACGTCGTTTATTGTCCGAGAGTGTAGTCCCTCCGGGCATCGACCCTGATATGGTACATATCCGTAATAAATACCTTCAGCAGTTTTACGAGGAAACCGGCAACTACAAGAGGGCCTATCACTATCTGCAGAGGAACAACCTGCTTGATGATTCTATCAGGAATGAGCGTGTCCGGATGCGTACGGCAGACTTGACTTTGCGTTATCAGCAGGATTCTACCTTGATGGCACATCGGGTTTTGCTTCAGGAGCAGAAAAACGAGGTGCTGGTGCTGAGGCAGACACAGTTTGTCGTGTTTGCTGTAGCTGTTGTATCTATATTGACGGCGGTTTTCCTTTATCTGTACAGCAAAAAGAAACGTGCTTTGTTGCTTGCACGGAATCATCGCACAGTCTCTACACTTCGTCTGGAGAATATCCGTAACCGCTTGTCCCCTCATTTCATCTTCAATGTGCTGAACCGGGAGATGGCGGAGCGGAATGTGGAAGGAAAGCAAGAGCTTTCGTCGCTGGTAAAACTGATGCGTCGCAATCTGGAATTGGCGGAACAACTGTGTGTAACCTTGGCAGAGGAGCTGGATTTTGTGAAAACATATATTAATCTGGAACGCCGTTCTTTAGGTCCGGATTTTCATTCGGAACTGAAGATAGAAAAGGATGTGCAGCCGGAGCAAATAAGGATTCCGTCTATGATGATTCAAATTCCGGTTGAAAATGCAGTGAAGCATGCGTTGCGCGAGAAGGAAGGTGAACGTAATCTTTGGGTTTCGGTCTGCCGCCGGGGAAGCGGTATCTGTATAAAGATAACGGATAATGGTGGCGGTTATCGTCCGGACAGTCGGAACCGGGGCACGGGGACGGGAATGAAAGTCATTATGCAGACCATTCAGATTCTCAACAATAAGAACAAGGAGGCCATTGATGTTTTGGTGCACAATGTCTCTCTACAGAGTGGTGAGATGGGCTGTGAGGTGACTTTCTGGCTGCCTGACAACTACGATTACAGAATTTAAAAGAACCGTTTAATCTTATTTTTTGCAAGGATAGGCATATTTACAGACAAATAGTCCGTAAATGACCTTCTATTGCTTTGTATGGGAGTAGGATTATGTATATATTCGCGAGAAGAAAAACATAAAAGGAACATGGATAAATATAAGGTTGCAATAGTTGACGACGATGAGGTGGCTCTTGAGAATCTGAGTTTTGAATTGGGAAAGGATGCACGCTTCTTTTTGAAAGGAACTGCCCGTAATGGTAAACAAGGGAAAAAACTCATTGCCAAGGTACAGCCGGATTTGTTGTTCTTGGATGTGGAACTGCCGGACATGACTGGAATGGAATTACTGCAGGAAATACGTGACAGTGTTTCGTGGAATATGCGGATTGTTTTCTATACGGCTTATGATAAGTACATGATTCAGGCTATCCGGGAGGCTGCGTTCGACTATCTGCTGAAACCTTTTGAAGAGCAGGAGTTGCGGGATATTCTTGCGCGTTTTGTAGAGCAGGCAGAGGCCGGGCAGAGAATGTCATATCCCATTGGTGCACCGTTGCATACCGGACAGACATTTATCGTATTTACGCCAACTAATGATATGCGTGCGTTGCGTCCGGCTGAAATCGGCTTTTTTCGCTATTGTTCCGAGCGTAAACAATGGGAGGTGATACTAAACAACCAGCCGCCGTTGGTGTTGCGTCGCGGAATGACTGCTGAGCAGATTACTCAATATTCATCCAGTTTCGTGCAGATACATCAATCGTATATTATCAATATTGATTATCTGATGATTATAAAGGATAGCAAATGCATGCTTTATCCACCATTTGACAAAGTGACGGAACTGCTGGTTTCCAGAAAGTATAAGAAAGAGCTGCAAGACAGATTCTGCTTGTAAAGTGATAAGAATTATTTGGTTAGGGAGTTGACGCCGCAGGTTTTGGTGGCGTTGACGTAAAGAAAAGGCATTGAACCTCTAAAGTCCAATGCCTTTTTATTTATCAAATACTATTTTCGTATTTATCAGAAGCGAAGTTTATTTCACTTCTATACCTTTGTTCTGCAGTGTGACGTTCAATACTCTGGCATAATCAGCATACTGCTTTTCATTCAGAGTCTTTTTCATCAACTTCAGATTACCATAAACTGCATTACGGAGTAACTTCTCCTGATTCTTCTTGGAATTTGTAGCGCGTTCCATCTGTTCTGTAAAATATTCGCAGATGTTTGCCACTTCTTCATGCTGGTTGGAATCCAGATTCAAATACTTGCTCAACTTTGTTATGTTGATGTTACCTTCCCATTTTGCAGTTGTAGGTTGGTTTCCTGCTGCAAATGTTGTAGCAGTCAGGCAGACTGCTGCCACTAATGTTAATCCTAAACGTTTCATAATACCTACTTTTTAATTGTTATTCCTAAAAACTAATCTCAATCTAATACCTATTGAAAACTCTCTAAGCGCTTAGCTTTTTCTTTTTACCTATGCAAATATAGGTATATGTTTTATAACACAAAAATGAATACGTAAAAAAGTGTAGTTTATACCTTCATTTCTTGACTTAAATCAATTTTGTAGTGTGAAAATGCTTTATTTGGATGCTTTTTGTAATACGAATGTAATGTAGGTTAAATGAAATTCAGTTTATTGTAATGGATAAAAGGATTTTTATTAGTCAAAATGTTATTGCCAAACAGTTTCGGGCAATTCTATGATTACTCTGCTTTCAGAGCAGACTCCCACAAAGCCTAATCCACCTATGACGTTGCAAGGCAGACTGATAGGTTCCATTAAAGTATCGTCGTAATCCCCATCATCCAGGCAGTTTAAGGCTTTCAGGTAGCGGTATTCGGCTTCAGTGATGCTAAGCAGCCGTACGGTGATGGTTTGTTTGCGGGATATATGGTAGTAGTAGTGTCCCTCTACCGGATAATATTCTTGGTAGAGAGGGGTATATACTTTTAATGTGGCATACGAATCACGGAAAGTGTTATCATTGAATATGTTGTATTTGTTATTTATGGTGGGAAACAATTCATTTTCTTCATCATCATAGTTGCCAGGGTGGCCGTCAGTCAGTATAACATCTTCCCGGTTGATGATTTCGTTCTGTCGGGGAGCAAGGATGGTAGTGTCTCTGGGTATGGAGGCCCAATGCCAAGAGCCGTCCTCGTCTTCCACTTTGATGAGGCTGCCGTTTTCATCTTCCAGGTATTCTTTCCATTTGCAATAGTAACTACGGTCATTCCAAATGTCCAGCCGGTAGTAGTTCTTCTCGTTGGGGCGGTCTTGCAATGTAATTTTGTATTGGCGGTAAAGGGTTTGTCCGCTGTACTCGCGCAGGTAGGCCAAGCAAGTGTCCACGTGCAGGCTCTCTATCGGTTGTGGCACGGTGACCTCGGCACTGGCATGGTATTTCCCGTTTTCGGCAGTGGCTTCCAGACGTATGTTGTCGCCGGGATGCAGTGTGCTGGTCAGACGATATTTCTTGAAACGTATACTTTTCAGTAATGATTCATAAATGTCCTTATCAAGTTCTCTTTCCAGATGCCCATAAATTTCTTCCGGGGAAACCGCTTTCGGAGTTTCTGCTATTTTGCCATTGATGTAGAGGAAAAGAGTTGCTTCGTTCAAATGTTCAATACTATAGCCCTCGCCTAAATGGAGATAGACATCATTCTCAGCTTGTCCGGTTTCGAGCAAGGCGTTCATGATGATTTGCGGATCTTGTTGTCCGGGATTGTAAGGAATCTCGTTTTCGCAGGCTGTTAGGAAGCCTACAATAGTTATGTATATAATAAGGTGTAATTTCATTTTTGTTTTCATATGCCGGATTTGTTTTTAAAATCTATAAGTATAGGTAACAGAAGGAATACAAGGCAGTATTGTTATTTTCTTGATGACAGTTTGAGCTTTCTTCTGCCCGGTATTTCCATGATAAATACTTTCGTAGAAATCATCGTAGTATACGTTGTATCCATTTTTGTATTTGCTGTAAACGATGTTCGGATTCATGGCATTGTATGCATTGTAGATACTGATATTCCAGGTACGCATACCATGTTTGGTCTTCTTGTTGAAGTTGACGCCGAGATTCAAACGATGGCTGGCGGGAAGGCGGTAATTGTTACGCCGGGAGATGTAACCGGTTTCCTCAATAGAGCCATCGGGCCGGATGATGATTGTTGCCTTTTCGGGGATAGTGATACATCCACCGGTATTGAATATCCAGGAAGCTCCTGCATCAATGCGGTCACTGAACTTATGGCTGAGATTGAGGCTGATGCTGTGGCGGCGGTCATATTTGTAGGGGAACCATCGGCCTTGGTTGATGGTTCCGCTCTTAAAACGGTGATCGGTCTTGGATAGGGTATATGCCAGCCAGCCGGTAGTCTTGCCCAATGTTTTCTGTACCATCAGTTCCAGACCGAAGGAGCGGCCTTCGCCCATTTCCACTTTTTCTTCCCAGTTGGTAGAGGTGCCGAAGAAGGATACACCGTCTTGATATTCAAGTATGTGTTTCATCTGTTTATAATATCCCTCGACGGAGAACTCCCAACCCGGCAGTCCGGAATAGTAGCCTCCTATGGAGAACTGGTTGGCATACATCGGACTGATGTCTTTGGTAATGGGTACCCAGAGGTCGGTAGGCATAGACAGCGGAGTAGAGGACAGCAGATGCACATACTGTGCCATGCACGTATAGGATGCTTTGGCAGAATATCCTTGTCCGAGGTCATAGCGGGCGGAAAGGCGGGGCTGCAGCGAATAGTAGCTTTTCCCTTGTGTGTGGAACAGCGATGTGCGTACACCTGCATTCAGACTGAACCTGGCGTTTACATTGAAATTGTCTTCGGCGTAAAGGGAGATTTCTTGTCCGCGCATGGCATGGCTGTTGCTGGTATTGTAAACCGTATCTTCCTGGAGGGCGCCATTATCTATATCTTGTATTTTCGAGGTAGCTATTCCCGGACGGAACGTATGGTGGATGTACTCTGCACCGAACTTGATGTGGTGCTGCGGCATGGGGGTGTAGTCAAAGTCCATACGCGCACTCCAGTCACGGATACCGGAGTTGAACTTGGAGGAGTAATAGTATCTGTCTTGTACTTTATTGGCGACAGTATAGGTATCTTCCATGTTTCCGTCCAGCCCCATCTCATATTTGTTGTATGAGACGGTGGTGTTGCAAAACAGCTTGCTGTTGAATACATAGTTCCAGCGGCCGTAGGCGATGGTGTTTCCCCAATTCAGATGGCTGTTGTCCTTGGAATAATTCTTAATGCTGTTGTCGTAATTGTCACCGTGGTAGTCACTGTCATAATGATAGTGGTCTTTCCCCTTGTAGAAACTGAGGAAGATGCGGCTACGGTCGCTGAACTTATGATTGACCTTTGCATTGACGTCGTAAAAATAGTAGTTGTATTTGTCGGAATAGGTGTCGTCTTTGTCTACAATGAGATTTTTGAAGAATAGGGTGGGGATGGCTCGTGCGCTGAAACTGAAGGAGGTCCGTTCTTTCCAGATAGGGCCTTCGATATGCAGTTTGTCCGTCAACAGGCCTATGCTGAATGCGCCGTGGTATTTATGCATGTCTCCGTCGTTGGTCCGTACATCTACTATAGACGAAAGACGCCCGCCGTAGCGGGCAGGAAAAGAACTTTTGAAGAGTGTGGTGTTCTTTACCGCTTCGGGCGTAAAGATGGAGAATACTCCCAGCAGGTGGTCTGCGTTGTAAACTGGAATTCCGTCCAGCATAACCAGGTTTTGGTCGGGACCTCCCCCTCGCACATACATGCCTGCAAAACCTTCCATACCGGCTTGCACACCCGGCATCAGCTGAATGGTCTTCAGCAGGTCGGCTTCTCCCAATATGGACGGGGTATGCCTGATTTGTGTCATCGGTATCTCATGCGCTCCCATGGCTGTGCTTTCTATGCCGGCCTCCCGCTTGTCCGAGAGCACCACGACCTCTGCCAGCTGGTTATTGCTGTCCAGCCTGACGTTGAGTAAGGTGTCTTTCGTCAGTTCGAACCGGCTATGCCGGCTTTCGTAGCCCAGGTAGGAGAAAACCAGTTCCGTTTCCCCTTCCGGCAGGGTGAGGGAATAGAAACCGAAAGGATTGGTGGCAGTACCTGTGGAACGACGACTCTCAAGGATATTGGCACCAATCAGCGTCTCGGAAGACGCTCCGTCGGTCACGTATCCGCTGATGGTGAACTTACGGCTAACGGGTTTCTGCGGCACGGGCCGCTTATGGAGTAGAATGTGCTTTCCGGATATTTCGAACGTGATGGGTTCGTTTTCAAAGGCACGTTGCAATATCTCACTGATGTTCTTTTGTTTCATCTCCAGTGTGATGCGGTGCGTGAGCTTTACTTCTTCCCCATAGATGAAGGAGAATCCGGTTGCATTTTCCAGTTGCTTCACGAAACTCTCTAAAGTTGCGTTACGGATATTCAGGTTTATACGTGTTTCCTTGTTTTGTGCCTGTGCATGGAGTGAGGCGCTTAAAAGAACCACACACATCAGAAGTACGGTTCTGATGCGGTGGTGCGAACAGATAGTAGAGCTGGTCATTGTCAGTTAAGTTTAGTAGTAAGTATAATAGTGTTGTTTTCTTTTTTATAGGTAAAGTTGCCGGCGTCCTTCAGTAGGTCGAGGATTTCTGTAAGACTCTCCCCTTCGCGGAAGGTAGCTGTCATATGATAGTTCTTCAGGCTGTCTCCTTCGATACGTATATCGGTACGGAACGTTTCGGAAAGTTGACGGACGATTTCCTGCAAGGGTTGCTGATCGAATGTCAGTACGCTATGGATTACTTGGGTTTCCTCGGTAGTATGTATGGCTTCTGTGGGAATGGCTTCCCGTTGTGGTGCTACGTATAAGAACTGATAGGCTGCCCAGCTCGTTACACAGAGCAGGACTACGGCTGCGGCACTGGCTGTACGCATCCAGAACCGCTTCATGCTGCGGCGCTTTAGCAAACGGCTTTCCAGCAGCCTCCAGCTGTTCTCTGCCGTAAAGCGTCCTCGTGGGGAACGGGTAGAAGCAACCAGTTTGTTCAGTACCTTGTCGAAATTCTCGTTATTCACTTTCATTTTTGGCAATTTATTAAGAGCCTATGACTCCTTTTCTGCATGTAAAGACAGCTCCTTTTCAGGAATTCCCTATGCCTATATCCTGAAATAATGTTAATCTAAAGCTCTTTGTCCGTGAAAGTCCGTCCTGCTTACGTGTGACTTCCTTGCTTCTCTGTTTCAATCAATAGGGAAAGTCTGCATGAGATGTGCATCTCATGTTGTGCGAGATGTGCATCTCATGCGGTTCGAGATGTGCATCTCATATATGCATACGCGGCTTCTTGCGAGGAAGATGAAGCAGAGTTCACTCCGTCAGCAATGCTTCCTTGAGTCTTGTGAGTGCTTTTTGCAGTTGCGCGTCTACTGTCTTTGTGCTGATGTTCAGCTCCTCCGCCACTTGTGCATAGCTTTGTTTCTCTTCGCGCAGGCGGATGAATACTTCACGGCAACGCTCCGGCAGGCGGTCGAGCGCCTTGACATATCGGGCAAACAGTTCTTCGCTGATAAGAGTGTCTTCGGGAGAATCGGCCTGGCCGGAAACTTCGGGAAGCTGTTCGGACGAGAGTGTAGGGTGCCGGTTCTCTTTTTCCAGGTAATTGAGGGAGGCGTTTTTGGTAAGGATAAAGCAGTAATCCTCTATGTTGTTCACTTCCGGCAGCCGGGCGCGTTGTTCCCAAAGCTTCATGAAGACGTCGAGCACAATTTCTTGCGCCCATTCTTCGTGCTTCACGAAATAGCAGGCAATACGGAACAAGCGGTCGTAGCACAGATTGTAGAAACTGTGAAAAGCCCGTTCCGAGTCTTCTTCCTTCATTTGGCGCAAGTAGCGTCTGACTTCTTGTTCGGTCATGCAGTCTCCCGGTTTTGCTGTTAATCAATGAACATCAGGTCGCTTATTATGCCGTCCGAAACAAAGATGCCTTCCCGGGTCAGGCGCAGGCGGTCTGCCTGCATCTCCAGTTTGTGGCTTTGGAGGTAGGGGGCTGCCATTTTCGTGCAATATTGGCACAACTCTGTGCCGAAGGCTTCTTCCGTATATGTCAGGGAGATTCCCCACATGGTACGCAGGGAAGTCATGATGTATTCATTGTAACGGGTCACTTTATCCAGAATTTCTGTTTCGGAGGAACGGTGCCCCTCTTCAATGGACTTTATGTATCCTTCCAGAGAAGCTGTGTTCCATTCCCTTGTCTCCGCATTGAAGGAGTGGGCGGAAGGGCCGCAGCCCAAATACGGAATGCCTTTCCAGTAAGCAGTGTTGTGGCGTGAGTACATGCCGGGCTTGCAGAAGTTGGATATTTCGTAATGCTCATACCCCGCGGCTCCCAGGGTGTCCATGAGCGCCGAGAAGAAGCGCAGGCTACTCTCTTCGTCCACTTCGCTGATACGATGGCTCTGCAGCATTTCGTAGATGCGGGTGCCTTTTTCGTAAGTCAGATGATAAGCGGAGATATGCTCCACATCAAGGCCGACGGCTTGTTGCAGGTCGCGTTCCCACCGTTGGTCTGTTTCATCCGGTAGCCCATAGATGAGGTCGATGCTGATATTCCGGAAGCCGGCTTGGCGGAGGCGGTGTATGGCTGCGATGGCTTGCGCGGCATTGTGCCGGCGGTTCAACAGTTTCAGGGTGGGGGCGTCGAATGTTTGTATCCCCATGCTTATGCGGTTGAAGGGGAGGGTGCGCAGCATGGACACATATTCTTCCGTCAGGTCGTCGGGATTGGCCTCGAGGGTAATTTCTTCGGCATGTTCTGTTCCATACACCTCTTTGATAGTCCGGAATATCTGCTCGAAATCTTCGTGAGCGAGCTGTGAGGGAGTTCCTCCACCAAAGTAGATGGTCTCTATCGGTTCTTCCTTCAGATAACCCTTGCGGGTTTTCAGTTCAGTGCACAAGGCACGGATGTACTGCTGCTTCAATTCGCTGCGAGTGGTGGAATAGAAATCGCAATAGATACAGCGCGTCTTGCAAAAAGGTATATGAATATAGATGCCTGCCATGGTATGCTTATGGATATTTGTTGCAAAAATAGTCTTTTGGCAGGAGAATATATCGGTTTTCGGGACATTTAATGTAATATGGAAGTAGTCAGTGTCTTGGTGTATATTCTCAGTTTTGTCTGTAATCCGGAAAAATAGAACATTTTTTGAGTCGTATGGAAATTCATTATTCCGAATAAACTCCTTTCCTTTGTTATCAGAAAAAGGAATGGGTGTCTATTAAAATAATGAGTAATATGTTTGAAGGACTTGACTTTTGGTTTGAACAGATTATAGCTTATTGCATTGCCCTTGTACTGGTGCAGTTCATGAAGAAACAAATATAGCGGCAAATACTTTATTCACTCCCGTCGTAACACGGTTTAATCTTAGGCTTTTTCTTGTGATTTCTGAGCTTTTGGGGTACTAATGACCGATATTTACCCCTTTTTGAAACAATAGTGCCCCCGAAATTACCGGGAATGGGGTAATTTTGCAGTATTGAAAAACAAACTTAAATAATATCATGAGAAAAAGTAACTACTTATGGCTGCTGCTAGTGGCAGTTTTATTGCTGCCCGCTCAGGAAATGGCTGCCAAGAAGAAAAAAGAGAAGGAAGTGACAGACCGCGAACTTTGGGCCGGGGTGTTGTATCAAATGGCTGCTCCGGTACTGAGCAATATGAGTGAAGGGAAGCTCCAGGAAAATATGCAGGTGGAGCTTAGCCCCACTTGGGATGGACGCGACAAACGGGTGACCTATATGGAATGTTTCGGACGTCTGATGGCGGGGTTGGCGCCCTGGCTCTCTTTGCCGGACGATGACACTGCCGAAGGCAAGCAGCGCAGGCAGCTCCGCGAATGGGCATTGAAAAGTTATGCGCAGGCGGTAGACCCGGAAAGTCAGGATTACCTACTTTGGCGGAAAGAGGGGCAGCCGCTGGTCGATGCCGCTTATGTTGCTGAAAGCTTCCTGCGAGGATACGATGCTTTGTGGGTGCCTCTGGATAGTTTGACTAAACGGCGTTACATTGAAGAGTTTACCCAGTTGCGCCGTGTGGACCCTCCTTATACCAACTGGCTGCTGTTCTCGTCTACGGTAGAATGTTTCCTGCGCAAGGCTGGTGCCAAGAGTGATGCTTACCGTATTGTCTCCGCTCTGCGCAAGGTGGAAGAGTGGTATGTAGGTGACGGCTTCTATAGCGACGGACCGGGATTTGCCTTTGACTATTACAACAGCTTCGTACTCCATCCCATGTATGTGGAGTGTCTGGAAGTCTTTACGAATAGTGGAAAAAATAAGATATGGAATGCGCCGGATTGCAATTTCCAGCGTGCCCAGAAGCGCATGCAGCGTTTCGGCATGATTCTGGAACGTTTCATCTCTCCCGAGGGGGCCTTCCCCGTATTCGGGCGTTCCATTACCTACCGCACCGGTACCCTCCAACCATTGGCTTTGTTGGCATGGCGTGGATGGTTGCCCAAGGAATTGTCGAACGGACAGGTACGTGCTGCCATGACAGCTGTCATCAACCGTATGTTCGGTGACAACCGGAACTTCAACGAGAAAGGTTTTCTGACATTGGGATTCAATGGTTCCCAGCCTCATATCTCCGACTGGTATACTAACAACGGCAGCCTTTACATGGCTTCCCTGGCATTCTTGCCCCTGGGCTTGCCCGCCGACCATCCGTTCTGGACAGATGCTCCGCAGGCATGGACCTCGAAAAAGGCGTGGGGTGGTGAAGAATTCCCCAAAGACCATGCCTATTATGAGTAAGACTGATTCATTTTTTATAGTATTTATATTAATTGTTTGGGGGATTGGTGGATTTCCGGTGGCACTCTGTGCACAGGGTGCTGCCGGTGTCCTTCCCGAAACGCATCTGGTGGAAGTGGGGAAAGGATACAGCCAGACTTCCGTCAACACTGCCGTATTCCGTAATAATTCGCTGGTGACGCAAGGTGACGAGCAATACATCAGTTACTATGATGCGGAAGGGTTCCTGACTCTTGGAAAACGGAACCTCCATGCCGGACAGTGGACACTGCACCGCACACAGTATAAAGGGAATGTGAAGGATGCCCATAACGTCATCAGCATGATGCTGGATGGTGACGGGTATATTCATGTAGCCTTCGACCATCACGGACAGCCCTTGAACTACTGTCGCAGCATTGCACCCCATTCACTGGAATTGGGTGAGAAGGAGCCCATGACGGGCGTGGATGAAGGCAATGTAACCTATCCGGAGTTTTATCTGCTGTCCGGAGGCGACCTGCTGTTTGCATACCGTTCCGGTTCTTCCGGCCGGGGCAACCTGGTGATGAACCGCTATTCCTTGAAGGAGAAGAAATGGAGCCGTGTGCAGGATGTACTGATTGATGGCGAGAACAAGCGCAATGCTTACTGGCAGCTATATGTAGATGAGCTTGGAACCATCCATCTGTCGTGGGTCTGGCGCGAGACTTGGCATGTGGAAACCAACCATGACCTATGCTACGCCCGTTCCTTTGACAATGGCGTAACATGGTATAAGGCAAATGGCAAGAGATATGATTTGCCCATCCGTCTGGGTAATGCGGAGTATGCCTGCCGCATTCCTCAGAATTCGGAACTGATAAACCAGACCAGCATGAGTGCCGATGCAGGCGGCAATCCGTACATTGCTTCCTATTGGCGCGACCCGGACAGCGACGTCCCGCAATACCGGATTGTCTGGCATGACGGGCAGATGTGGCACAGCCGCCAGGTCTCCGGGCGTACCACTCCGTTTTCCCTGAAAGGTGGAGGCACGAAGATGATTCCGATGGCCCGTCCGCGCATCGTAGTAGATGGCGGGGAGATATTTTATGTATTCAGGGATGAAGAACGGGGGAGCAAAGTCTCTTTGGCGCACGCTACGGATGTGGCAAACAGTAAGTGGAGCATCAGCGATTTGACCGACTTCACTGTCGATGCCTGGGAACCGTCTCATGACACGGAATTGTGGAAGAGCAGGAAGCGGCTGCATCTGTTTGTGCAGCATGCCAAGCAAGGAGACGGAGAGCGGGTTGTGGAGTTTGCACCGCAATCGGTATATGTATTGGAAGTGATAAGATAAAAGAACAGTATTAGTATATGAAAACGACATGCTTATTTTTATTGGGTTTGGCTTTTTGCTGGGGACTGTCCTCATGCACCGCTCAGCAGCCGAAACCGGAAGAAGTGATTGAGATTATCAATCGGGTGAACAACTATTGGCAGGAGACCCATCCGCAACATGGGCGCTCTTTCTGGGACAATGCCGCCTATCATACGGGAAACATGGAGGTGTTCTTCCTGACCGGTAATCCGGAATGCTATGCCTATTCCGAGGCGTGGGCAGAACATAATGAATGGAAAGGCGCGAAGAGTGACAACAAGGAAGAGTGGAAGTACAGCTATGGGGAGAGTGATGATTATGTGCTTTTCGGTGATTATCAGATTTGTTTCCAGACTTATGCGGATTTGTATACCGTGAAGCCGGATTCCGGGAAGATAGCCCGTGCGCGCGAAGTGATGGAATACCAGATGAGTACGGACAAGAACGATTATTGGTGGTGGGCGGACGGACTTTACATGGTAATGCCCGTTATGACAAAGATGTACAAGCTGACCGGCAATCCGTTATATCTGGAGAAACAGCATGAATACTGGACCTATGCCAACAGTATCATGTACGATTCGGAGGAAGGCCTATACTATCGCGACGGCAAATATATTTATCCAAAACACAAAAGTGTGAATGGTAAGAAAGACTTCTGGGCACGTGGCGACGGTTGGGTGCTGGCTGCTTTGGCAAAGGTACTGAAAGACCTGCCCGAAACAGACCAATACCGCCAGGAGTACATAGACCGCTTCCAGACGATGGCCAAATCCGTGGCTGCCTGCCAGCAGCCGGAAGGCTACTGGACACGCAGTATGCTCGACCCTGAGCATGCTCCCGGTCCTGAAACCAGCGGTACGGCTTTCTTTACCTATGGTCTGTTATGGGGGATGAACAACGGCTTGCTGGACAAGGCTGCTTATCAACCCGTAGTGATGAAGGCGTGGAATTATCTGACTACTGTAGCCTTGCAGCCCGATGGCCGCATAGGGTATGTACAGCCGATTGGCGAGAAAGCCATTCCCGGACAGGTGGTTGATGCCAACTCTACTGCTAACTTTGGGGTAGGGGCATTTCTGCTGGCAGCTTGTGAGATGGTGCGTTTTTTGAATGCCGACTGATTGGAGAGATTAAATAAGTGTATATGTTACACAACATATACACTTTCTTTGTATTATAATGTATATAGTGTTAATTTTACACCCGTTAAAGGGTTTAATATAAAAAGATTATGATTGTACGGATGAAAAACACTTTCCGGATGCTTTTGGCAGCAATGTTATTGTCGTTGTTTGCACTTCCGGGATATTCCTGGCAAAAATCCTTTCCCGAAAAAGATTATGTAGCTTATTTGTTCACTTATTTCACTGGGAATAGTGGCGATGAAGAAGCTGTGCGCTATGCTGTAAGCATGGACGGTTATACCTACTGGGCATTGAATGATAATGAACCGGTAATCGACTCGAAAGTCATCAGCTCCACCGGGGGAGTCCGCGACCCGCATATCCTTCGTTGCGAGGATGGCAAGACTTTCTATATGGTAGTGACAGATATGGTTTCAGCCAATGGATGGAGTTCCAACCGTGCCATGGTTTTGCAGAAATCTACCGACTTGGTCAACTGGTCCCACTCCGTTATCAATATACAGAAACGTTATTCAGGTCAGGAGGATTTGAAGCGTGTATGGGCTCCGCAGACTATCTACGACCCGGAGGCGGGAAAGTACATGGTGTATTGGTCCATGCTGCATGGCGATGGAGCCGATGTCATATATTATGCTTATGCCAATGCGGAGTTTACGGATTTGGAGGGAGAGCCCAAGCCATTGTTTCTGCCGGAGAACGGGAAATCGTGCATCGATGGAGACATTGTCTATAAGGATGGTGTTTTCCACCTTTTCTATAAGACGGAAGGGCATGGAAACGGCATAAAGGTGGCCACCACCCGTTCCTTGACCTCCGGGGCATGGACGGAAGAACCCGATTACAAGCAACAGACTAAGGAAGCCGTAGAGGGTGCGGGCACTTTCAAACTGATAGGGCAGGATAAGTATATCCTGATGTACGACGTCTATATGAAAGGAAGCTATCAGTTTACGGAAACCACTGACTTGAAGAATTTTAAGGTGATAGACAGCGAGGTGAAGATGAACTTCCATCCCCGTCATGGGACCATTATCCCCATTACCCGCCATGAGCTGTTGCGCATTACCGATGAATGGGGCAAGCCGACAGGACTGGGCGCATTGCCCAACAATCCCGTATTGCCGGGTTTCCATGCCGACCCGGAAATCCTTTATTCCCATCAGACCCAAAAGTATTACATCTATTCTACTACGGACGGACAGCCGGGTTGGGGAGGCTGGTATTTCACCGTATTCTCCTCCACGGATTTGAAGACCTGGCAGGATGAAGGCGTCATGCTGGACTTGAAGTCGGAGCAAGTGCCCTGGGCAGATGGCAATGCTTGGGCGCCTTGCATTGAAGAGAAAAAAGTGGACGGTAAGTATAAATACTTCTTCTATTACAGTGGAAACCCCAAGAATGGCGGCGGCAAGCAGATTGGAGTGGCTACGAGCGATTCTCCGGCCGGCCCTTTCACCGATTTGGGACGCCCTGTCGTTACTGCTTCACCCGTCGGTGGCGGGCAACAGATTGATGTGGATGTGTTTACAGACCCTGTTTTGGGCAAATCCTATCTTTACTGGGGCAACGGCTACATGGCAGGTGCCGAGCTGAACGACGATATGGTGTCCATCAAGGAAAATACCGTTACGGTGATGACACCGGCGGGAGGCACCTTGCAGGACTATGCTTTCCGCGAAGCAGCCTATGTCTTTTATCGCAACGGGCTCTACTATTTCATGTGGTCGGTAGACGATACCGGTTCGCCCAATTACCATGTGGCATACGGTACATCCAAGTCGCCGCTCGGTCCTATCGAAGTTGCCAAGCAACCCGTTGTGCTGATTCAGAATCCGGAAAAGGAAATTTACGGTCCGGCACACAACGCTGTATTGCAGATTCCCGGTACAGATGAGTGGAGAATCGTTTACCACCGTATTAATAAATGGTACTTGAAAGATGGCCCCGGCGTTCATCGTGAAGTCTGCATAGACCGGATGGAGTTCAATGAAGACGGAACCATCAGGCCGGTGGTGCCTACCTTTTAATTTAATGATACACTAGTGTCCACTAAAAATTTTTTGGTCACTAGTCGGTTAAAAATTAAAT
>NZ_QTLN01000017.1:0-91971 GCF_003602735.1 Bacteroides sp. AF39-16AC
TTTTCAGAAGAAGCCTCCGTGTCTGATAAGGATACGGAGGCTTTGTTCGTTTTTGGCGGTCTCATAAACTTTTCTTATATTTGCGCCGAACTAATTTTATATCAACGTTTAAAGCAAATTGAAAGTATGAAGACTAAAGTTTTATTGGCTGCCGTTGCGGTAGCGTTTTCTTTCGCAGTGACATCTTGTGGCAACAAAAAGGCTGCAGATTCTAATGCAACTGAGGCAGATTCTTGCTGTGCTGCAAAAACAGAACAAGTATGTGACTCTGCAAAGGCATGTTGCCAGGCTGCTGATTCAGCAGCGTGTCCTAAGGCTGCATGTGATGGTGCCAAGTGTGACAAACCTTGTGAGAAGAAGTAATTCAGAACTTGTATTGAACTGATGAATAAGGAAAAGGCGTACCTCAAGGTACGCCTTTTTTGTGATATATTTCAGCGATAAATGAAAACAAACTTATAAAATGATATTTTTTATCGGAAAAAAGTAACGAATTTATTTGTATGGTACGAAATAATATCTACCTTTGCAACGTCAAAACAAAAAAGAAGATGATTCAGAACTTTACATATATTCTACTGTGTGGTATTATTATTCTACTGGCAAAGTTTAGTGGAAGTGAGTGCTGTGCGTGAATATATATGTAAGATGCAATGATATATGAAGCCTTTCTCACTTCCAAGTGTGAAAGGCTTTTTTTATGGAACATAAATTAAATACAATAAAGCAATGAGTGACAAATTATTTATTTTCGACACAACGCTCCGCGATGGCGAGCAGGTTCCGGGATGCCAATTGAATACAGTGGAAAAGATTCAGGTAGCCAGACAACTGGAAGCCCTGGGGGTGGACGTGATTGAAGCCGGATTTCCGATTTCAAGTCCGGGAGATTTCAATTCGGTCATTGAGATATCAAAAGCTGTGACATGGCCCACCATCTGTGCCTTGACACGTGCCGTACAGAAAGATATTGATGTGGCAGCAGAGGCTTTGCAATTTGCCAAGCATAAACGTATCCATACTGGCATCGGTACATCTGACTCGCACATTAAATATAAATTCAATTCCAATCGCGAGGAAATAATAGAGCGTGCAGTGGCTGCCGTAAAGTATGCACGTAAGTATGTGGATGATGTAGAGTTCTATGCCGAAGATGCAGGCCGAACGGATAATGAATATTTGGCACGGGTGGTAGAAGCTGTTATCAAGGCAGGTGCGACTGTGGTGAATATTCCCGATACAACGGGGTATTGCTTGCCTGATGAGTATGGCGCGAAGATAAGATATCTGATGGAACATGTCAACGGTATTCATAATGCCATTATTTCTACTCATTGCCACAATGACTTGGGCATGGCTACTGCCAATACAATGGCTGGCGTACTGAATGGTGCCCGCCAGGTGGAGGTAACCATCAATGGTATTGGTGAACGTGCCGGCAATACTTCTCTTGAGGAAGTGGCGATGATTATCAAATGTCACAAGGACATAGAAATCGAGACCAACATCAATACACAGAAGATTTATCCAACCAGCCGTATGGTGTCCAGTCTGATGAACATGCCGGTGCAGCCCAACAAGGCTATTGTAGGTCGCAATGCTTTTGCCCATTCGTCGGGTATTCACCAGGATGGTGTGTTGAAGAATGTACAGACTTACGAAATCATTGACCCGCATGATGTGGGTATTGATGATAATTCCATCGTATTGACAGCCCGTAGCGGACGTGCAGCCTTGAAGAATCGTTTGTCGATATTGGGAGTACAGCTGGATCAGGAGAAGCTGGACAAAGTGTATGAAGAGTTCTTGAAACTTGCCGATAAGAAGAAAGATATCAATGATGACGACATTCTGGTATTGGCAGGGGCAAATCGTACGCAGAACCACCGTATCAAACTGGAATATCTCCAGGTGACCAGTGGGGTGGGGGTTCGTTCGGTTGCCAGTTTGGGATTGAACATCTCCGGTGAGAAGTTTGAAGCCGCTGCCAGTGGAAACGGTCCGGTAGATGCCGCTATCAAGGCTTTGAAGAAGATTATCGACCGCCATATGACATTGAAGGAATTCACCATCCAGGCTATTAGCAAGGGTAGCGACGATATGGGTAAGGTACATATGCAGGTGGAATACGATAATCATATTTATTATGGGTTCGGTGCCAATACGGATATTATCGCGGCATCAGTGGAAGCGTACATCGACTGTATCAATAAGTTCAAGATGTGATTTTAATCGTAAATTGTAAATAGCTAAATTGTACATAAAGAGATGAATACATTATTTGATAAAATCTGGGATGCCCATGTGGTACAGAAAGTGGAAGACGGTCCCACACAGCTTTATATTGACCGGCTTTATTGTCATGAAGTAACCAGCCCGCAAGCCTTTTCGGGATTGCGCGAACGTGGAATCAAGTGTTTCCGTCCGGAAAAGATTTTCTGTATGCCCGACCATAACACGCCGACGCATGACCAGGACAAGCCGATTGAAGACCCGGTTTCAAAGACTCAGGTAGATACACTGGCCAAGAATGCGGAAGAGTTTGGATTGGCCCATTTCGGCATGATGGACAAGAAGAACGGAATTATCCATGTAGTAGGTCCGGAACGCGGGCTGACCCTGCCTGGCATGACCATTGTCTGCGGTGACTCGCATACTTCCACCCACGGGGCGATGGGAGCAGTGGCTTTCGGTATTGGTACGAGTGAAGTGGAAATGGTAATGGCCTCGCAATGTATCCTTCAGACCCGTCCTAAGACAATGCGCATCACTGTTGACGGCAAACTTGGCAAAGGAGTGACGGCAAAAGATGTGGCATTGTACATGATGTCGAAGATGACGACCAGCGGCGCTACGGGATATTTCGTGGAATATGCCGGAGAAGCTGTGCGTAGTCTGACTATGGAAGGCCGTCTGACCTTGTGCAATCTGAGTATAGAGATGGGTGCCCGCGGCGGTATGGTTGCTCCGGATGAGACCACTTTCGAGTACATCAAAGGACGCGAATATGCTCCGAAGGGTGAGGCATGGGACAAGGCATTGGCCTATTGGAAAACATTGAAGAGTGATGAGGATGCTGTGTTCGACAAGGAAGTCCGTTTTGCTGCCGAAGATATTGAACCGATGATTACATACGGTACCAACCCGGGCATGGGTATGGGTATCACACAACATATTCCTACTACCGAAGGCATGGGAGAAGCTGCCCGGACCTCTTTCATGAAGTCTATGAGCTATATGGGTTTCCAACCGGGAGAACCTTTGCTGGGTAAGAAGGTTGACTATGTGTTTTTGGGTGCCTGCACCAATGGACGCATTGAGGATTTCCGTGCATTTGCCTCCATTGTGAAAGGCCGTCGGAAAGCCGAGAATGTAGTGGCATGGCTGGTTCCGGGCTCCTGGATGGTAGATGCACAGATTCGCGAAGAGGGACTGGACAAGATTTTGGAAGAGGCCGGTTTTGCCATTCGCCAACCGGGTTGTTCTGCTTGCCTGGCAATGAACGACGATAAGGTGCCTGCCGGAAAGTATGCAGTGTCTACCAGTAACCGTAATTTTGAAGGACGCCAGGGGCCGGGTTCCCGAACACTGCTTGCCAGCCCGCTTGTAGCTGCAGCAGCGGCAGTGACTGGAGTAATTACTGACCCGAGAACGCTGATTTGATGTACGATTGGACGATTTACGATTAAAATTACTTCGTAAATCAAACATCGTTCAACAAAGGTAAATCAAGAGTATTTTCAATCGTAAATTGTAAATCGTAAATACAAAGATGAAGACAAAATTTGATATAATAACCAGTACTTGTGTGCCTCTTCCATTAGAGAATGTGGATACAGACCAGATAATCCCTGCACGTTTTCTGAAAGCTACTACCCGTGAGGAAAAGTTCTTCGGAGATAATTTATTCCGCGATTGGCGTTATCATCCGGATGGTTCTCTGAACAAGGACTTTGTTTTGAACGACCCCACTTACGGCGGGCAGATTCTGGTGGCGGGAAAGAACTTCGGTTCCGGTTCCAGCCGTGAGCATGCTGCATGGGCCATTGCCGGTTACGGTTTTCGTGTGGTGGTATCGAGCTTCTTTGCCGATATACACAAGAACAATGAACTGAACAACTTTGTGCTTCCGGTGGTGGTAAGTGAGCCGTTCTTGAAAGAGTTGTTCGACTCTATCTCTGCCAATCCGAAGATGGAAGTGGAAGTGAATCTGCCCGAACAGACCATCACCAACAAGGCTACGGGCAAGAGCGAACATTTCGAAATCAATGCCTACAAGAAACATTGCCTGATGAATGGCTTGGACGACATCGATTTTCTGGTTGAGAATAAAGATAAGATAGAAGCTTGGGAGAATAAAAATGAAGCATAATCATCCGAAGATAGAAATCATGGACACTACGCTCCGCGACGGTGAACAGACCAGCGGAGTCTCCTTTGTGCCCCATGAGAAGCTGATGATTGCCCGTTTGTTGCTGGAGGAATTGAAGGTAGACCGGGTAGAGGTGGCTTCTGCGCGGGTATCCGAAGGAGAGTTTGATGCCGTAAAAATGATTTGTGACTGGGCGGCACGCCGTAATCTGTTGCCAAGAGTAGAAGTGCTTGGCTTTGTAGATGGCCACACATCGGTGGACTGGATACATGCGACCGGTTGCCGTGTCATCAATCTGCTGTGCAAAGGCTCGCTGAAGCATTGCACCTACCAGTTGAAGAAGACTCCCGAAGAGCATATCGAGGATATTCTGTCCGTAGTGGATTACGCCAACGAGCAGGATATGGTAGTGAATGTCTATCTGGAAGACTGGAGCAACGGCATGAAAGATTCTCCGGAATATGTGTTCCGTTTGATGGACGCCTTGGAGCAGACCAATATCCGCCGCTATATGTTGCCTGACACGTTGGGCGTATTGAACCCGCTGCAGGTCATCGAGTTCATGCGCAAGATGGTGAAACGCTATCCGCATGCCCATTTTGACTTCCATGCCCACAATGACTATGACCTTGCCGTGAGCAATGTGCTTGCCGCCGTACTTAGCGGTTGCAAGGGACTGCATACTACCATTAACGGCCTGGGCGAACGCGCCGGCAATGCTCCGCTTGCCAGTGTGCAGGCTATCCTGAAAGACCACTTCAATGCCATTACCAACATTGACGAAAGCCGCCTGAACGACGTAAGCCGTGTGGTGGAGTCCTACTCGGGCATCGTCATTCCCGCCAATAAACCGATTGTTGGCGAGAATGTATTTACCCAAGTGGCAGGCGTCCATGCCGACGGTGACAATAAAAGTAACCTCTACTGCAACGACCTTCTGCCCGAACGTTTTGGCCGCAAGCGAGAGTATGCCCTGGGCAAGAACAGCGGTAAAGCCAATATCCGGAAGAATTTGGAGGACTTGGGATTACAACTGGATGAAGATGCCATGCGCAAAGTGACCGAACGCATCATTGAACTGGGCGACAAGAAAGAGCTGGTGACGCAAGAAGACCTGCCCTATATCGTTTCGGACGTACTGAAGCACGGAATGGCAGAAGAACGCGTCAGCCTTAAGAGCTATATTGTGAATCTGGCGTATGGATTGAAGCCGATGGCTACGTTGAAGATAGAAATCAACGGAAAGGAATATGAGGAAAGTTCCAGTGGAGATGGCCAGTATGATGCTTTTGTGCGCGCCTTGCGCAAGATATATAAAGTGACACTGGGTCGTAAGTTCCCGATGCTGACAAACTATGCCGTGACCATTCCTCCCGGCGGGCGTACCGATGCCTTTGTGCAGACGGTTATTACCTGGAGTTTTGAAGATACGATATTCCGTACACGCGGATTGGACGCAGACCAGACGGAAGCGGCCATCAAGGCGACGGTGAAGATGCTGAATATCATAGAAGACGAATACGAATCATAAAAAATGGATCTCATGGAGAAAAAGAAATCGTTTTTTGAGAGGCGTCCTTATGTATGCTATGCGTTGTATGCAGGCTTGCTTTTTGCTTTCAACCTCTTTCTGCGTTGGTGGAGCGGCGAGTTGGATGCGGACGAGTATCTTATGTCAGCCATCAATACCCTTATATTGACAGCTGGTTTTGTGTGGGGTGACCGGTATCGCCGCAAGAATCTTGCAAACAAAAAGAAGATAGATGAACTTTTAAATAATAAAGAAAACAATGGATTTTAAAATTGCAGTGTTGGCCGGTGACGGTATCGGCCCCGAAATCTCTACCGTAGGCGTGGATGTGATGACTGCCGTGTGTGAGAAGTTCGGACATAAAGTGAACTATGAATATGCCATCTGCGGTGCAGACGCGATAGACAAGGTGGGTGACCCGTTTCCCGAAGCCACTTATGAGGCTTGTAAAAATGCGGATGCTGTATTGTTCTCTGCCGTAGGTGACCCGAAATTCGACAATGACCCTACTGCCAAAGTGCGTCCCGAGCAGGGCTTGCTGGCTATGCGCAAGAAACTGGGACTGTTTGCCAACATCCGTCCCGTGCAGACCTTCAAATGTCTGCTCCATAAGTCTCCCCTTCGTGCGGAACTGGTGGATGGTGCCGATTTCCTTTGCATCCGCGAATTGACCGGTGGCATGTACTTCGGTGAGAAATACCAGGACAATGACAAGGCGTATGATACGAACATGTATACCCGTCCTGAGATTGAGCGTATCCTGAAAGTCGGATTTGAATATGCCATGAAACGCAGTAAACATCTTACGGTGGTGGATAAAGCCAATGTGCTTGCCTCTTCCCGTCTTTGGAGACAGATTGCCCAGGAGATGGCACCGCAGTACCCCGAGGTGACAACCGACTATATGTTTGTGGACAACGCCGCCATGAAGATGATTCAAGAGCCGAAATTCTTTGACGTAATGGTTACGGAAAATACGTTTGGTGATATTTTGACGGACGAGGGTTCCTGCATCAGTGGCTCTATGGGATTGCTGCCTTCTGCTTCTACGGGAGAGAGCACGCCGGTATTCGAACCTATCCATGGTTCCTGGCCGCAGGCGAAAGGCTTGAATATAGCCAATCCGCTGGCGCAAATTTTGTCTGTAGCCATGCTTTTCGAATACTTCGACCTGAAAGAGGAGGGGGCGTTGATTCGTAAGGCAGTTGATGCTTCACTCGATGCGAATGTACGTACACCGGAGATTCAAGTAGAAGGTGGCGACAAATACGGTACCAAGGAAGTGGGCGCGTGGATTGTAGACTATCTTAAGAAGTCTTGATAACAGTGTCTCATTACCGTTCTGTTCATCAGTAACTTCTCACTGCAAAGTTCTGCAAACCTTTTGCAGTGTCACTGCAAAGCTGTTACAGTTGCGCTGCAAAGCAGTTGCAGTACCACTGCAAACCTATTTGCAGTAACGCTGCAGCTCGTTTGCAGTACTACTGCAAAAAGCATGCACCATCTTTGCAGTGGGAAGTCGCTGATTGTCAGATATGGTTCTTCCTCCTCATCCTGCCTTCTTCAATCGTTTCATATCCTTTCATCCTCTTTATTCGTGTTAAGCTTTGATAGATGGCAGTATAATCTTTCCTTTCCCGCACGGTTTATTTCTTGGAATTTCCATATCTTTGTCAGCATATCCATGTTACATAAGTGTGTACGGGAAGAATGTATTAGACAGTGAGATTATGGCGAAAATTGCAAAGAACCTGACGGAGTTGATTGGGCATACTCCTTTGATGGAATTGGCTGAATACAGTCGTAAATACGGATTGAAAAGAAATATTGTGGCTAAGCTGGAATCTTTTAATCCGGCGGGAAGCGTGAAGGACCGTGTGGCATTTGCCATGATTGAGGATGCCGAGGCACGTGGGGCTTTGAAACCCGGAGCCACGATTATTGAACCTACCAGTGGCAATACCGGCGTGGGACTGGCGATGGTAGCAACCATCAAGGGATATCATTTGATATTGACCATGCCGGAGACCATGAGTGTGGAACGCCGTAATCTGTTGAAAGCCTTGGGTGCGGAGATTGTACTGACCGACGGACTGGCAGGTATGGCCGGCTCCATTGCCAAAGCGAAAGAATTGCGGGATGCGATACCTGGTGCGGTTATTCTGCAGCAGTTTGAGAATCCCTCCAATGCCAAGGCTCATGAACATACTACGGGGGAAGAAATCTGGACGGACACGGATGGTAAAGTGACTGTTTTTGTTGCCGGTGTGGGCACGGGCGGTACGGTCTGTGGAGTGGCGCGTGCCTTGAAGAAACATAATCCGGATGTCTATGTTGTGGCTGTAGAACCGGCCTCCTCTCCGGTTCTGGAAGGAGGGGAAGATGCACCGCACCGCATCCAGGGGATTGGGGCCAATTTTATTCCTTCCATTTATGATGCTTCTGTAGTAGACGAGATTATTCCGGTGCCCGATGACGAGGCCATTCGTGGAGGACGAGAGCTGGCTTCTACGGAAGGCTTGCTGGCTGGCATCTCATCCGGTGCGGCGGTATATGCGGCACGGTTGCTGGCCGAACGCCCTGAATTTGCGGATAAAATGATTGTTGCCCTACTGCCCGATACGGGGGAACGCTATTTGTCAACAGAACTGTTCGCTTTCGATACCTATCCTTTGGAATAAATACTGAACTATTATATGAAGAAACTTATTTTTTCTTTCTTCTTGTGTGGAGCCACGATGTTCCCTGCCTTTTCACAAACCTATCAGGAACTGAGCGAACGTGCGGTTGCAGCCACGGAGCAAGACAGCTTGTCATTGGCCGAAAAATACATTGAACAAGCTTTGAAAATGGAGCCCGCCAATCCTCATAACGCTTTGCTGTTCTCCAACTTGGGTACGATACAACGTCGGCAGCACCGGTATGAGCAGGCCCTTGACTCGTATACTCTGGCATTGAACATTGCTCCGCGTGCCATACCTGCCCTGATGAATCGTGCCGCTCTTTACCTTGAGTTGGGGAAGGATGATTTGGCCCGGATAGACTATTCTTTGGTGCTGGATATAGAAAGCGATAATCAGGAAGCCTTGCTGATGCGTGCCTATATCTATATGCGGCAGCGCAACTATAATTTTGCAAAGTCTGATTATGAACGTCTGCTGAAACTTGCCCCCCAGAGTTACAATGGCCGTCTGGGGTTGGCTACACTGGAGCAGAAGGAGGGCAAATATGAAGCGGCGCTTTCGATATTGAATGCCATGATTGCAGAAAAAGGAGGAGAAGCTACCCGGCTGACTACCCAGCAATATGCCGTACTTTACGTAGCACGTGCGGGTGTAGAGCAGGATATGAAACATGTGGACCTGGCCATGATGGACTTGGAAGAAGCCATCAAGCTGGATGCTTCGCAGACAGAAGCCTACTTGATACGGGGGCAAATTTACCTTTCTCAAAAGAAAAAGGAGTTGGCAAAACGTGACTTCGAAAAGGCCATTTCACTTGGCGTGCCGCAAGGTGACCTCAGGGATTTACTGTTACAGTGTAAATAATATTCAACTGTATTTCCGTATCAGTTCCACAAACTCTTTTCCGTATTTCTTCTTTTTATATTCACCGATACCGCTGATATTACCAAATTCTTCTATGGTAGTGGGGCGGGAGGCGCTGAGTAGGTGGAGCACTTTGTCGGACAGTACGATATAGGCAGGAAGTGCTTCCTGGTCGGCAAGGCGTTTGCGGAGAGTGCGGAGAGCCTCGAAAAGTTCCCCACTTTCTGTATTGGGCAATCCCAATGGCAATTCTTTGGTTGGAACTGTAGCCTTGCGTTTACGGCCTCTTGTAGCTTGTACAGCTTCCTCGCGGCGGATGGTGACAAGCAGGGCGCGTGCTCTGCCAAACAAGACATCTGTTCCGCTTTGAGTGATTTTCAGGTGGTTGTTTTCATTGTAGGCTATTTCGAAATAACCGAGCTGTAACATTTGCAGCAGGTAGTCATGCCAATCTCTGGGGGGGACTTCGCGCCCGGCTCCAAAGGTCTTGAGTCGATGGTATCCTCTTTCTGTAACTTCAGAACTCATGTTTCCTCGGAGGATGTCCACTAAAATACCGGTTCCTATCTGTTGCTCGGAACGCGCGATTGCACTAAGTGCCTTTTGTACGATTATTGTACCATCGAAACGTTCGGGGGGATTTTTGCATACATCACAGTTTCCACAGTCGCAGGTCGTATTTTCACCGAAATAACTTAACAGAATGCGACGGCGGCAGATATCTGCTTCCGCATATTGCTGCATACGTTGCAGCTTTTCCAGGTTGATGCTTTGTTGCCCGCTGTCTGTTGCGAATTTAGTGAGCAGAATGAGGTCGGCCAGTGAATAGAACAAAAGGGTGTCACTGAGCATTCCGTCTCGTCCGGCACGTCCTATTTCCTGATAGAAACTTTCAATGCTTTTGGGCAAATTGTAATGAATTACCCAGCGCACATTGCTTTTGTCAATTCCCATTCCAAAGGCAATGGTGGCGCATACCACTTGCACGCGGTCATTGATGAAGTCGTCTTGTGCTTCATCTCTTCGTGCCGGCGACAGTCCTGCATGATAGACCGCCGACTTTATCCCTTGTTTTTGAAGCATTTGTGCCACTGTTTCAGCCTTGCTGCGGCTCATGCAATAAATGATGCCGCTCTCTCCCGGATGGCGGGCGATGAAGTCGAGGATGGCTTTGCTTTTTTCCTTCTGCTGGTAACCTCTTTTTACGGTGAGACTCAGGTTGGGACGGTCGAAAGATGAAATGAAAATTCTCGGTTGGTTGAGGTGTAGCTGTTTAATAATATCTTCACGGGTTATTTTATCGGCTGTGGCAGTAAGTGCAATGATGGGAACCTGGGGAAACAGTTGGTGAAGGATGCCCATCTGTGTATATTCCGGACGGAAATCGTGTCCCCATTGTGAGATGCAGTGAGCTTCATCAATGGCGAAAAGGGAAATATGCATATCCCTTAACAGATAGTTGGCTTCCGCCAATAATTTTTCAGGAGAAATATATAGCAGTTTCAGCTTGCCTTCCATGCATGCACGTCGTAGGGAAGCATTCTCTGTTTCATCATTATTGCTGTTCAGTGCACCGGCCGCGATACCGTTTGCACAGAGCGTTTCCACTTGGTCCTTCATCAAGGAAATGAGCGGAGAAACCACTACCGCCGTGCCTTCACTCAATAGGGCGGGAAGTTGGTAGCAGATGGACTTTCCACCTCCCGTAGGCATCAGTACCAATGCGTCTTTACGGTCCATCAGATGGCGTATGATGTCTTCTTGTAAGGGGCGGAAACTGTCGTAACCGAAATATGTCTTGAGCGTTTGTAGCATAATCTGGCAGTATGGATTTCTTCCGGCAAAGGTACACTAATTATTGCATATACTACAAATGGAAAGTCATCAAGATTTTGTATCATATGAGTTTCTGCAAAAGGTTAAAGTTTCTTATTAATGGCTGAATTGACCTACTTTTCAACCTTTTTCGTTGTTTATTTATCAAAAATATATACGGGAAAAGTTGTGTATTAAAAAAAAATGTCTGACTTTTGTAAAGTCTAAGGGGCTAACCCTTTGGCTTTTCCGATTTTAAACAACCCTAACCAGTTAATTCAATGAGTGATTTAGAAAACAATGCCCAGGAAAAAGGAACGAAGAAACGTCCTTACAACCTGCGCGAAAAGAAAGAAAAGGATGCTGCCTACCGTTCTTTGATAAGGCCGGAATTGGCAGATGAGTTGTATGACAAGATATTGAATATCGTTGTTGTACAAAAGAAGTACAGAGATGCTGATTATTCCGCTAAGGATTTGGCGAAAGAATTGCAGACCAATACTCGCTATTTGTCTGCAGTGGTGAATTCACGCTTCGGCATGAACTATTCTTGCCTGCTGAATGAATATAGAGTAAAAGAAGCGCAGCATTTGTTGACAGACAAAAGATATGCTGACAAGAATGTAGAGGAGATCAGTACGATGGTCGGCTTTGCAAACCGTCAGTCTTTTTATGCTGCTTTCTATAAAAATGTAGGTGAGACTCCTAATGGATATCGTAAAAGACACGCAGAAAAAGAAGCTAAGAAGAAATAATTCTGTATGACTGAATGAATAAAAAGGAAATATTCCGGAACAGTTGTTTCGGGATACTTCCTTTTCTTCTTTTTTAATACCAATCTATATACTCCCGACACATGAAGAAACAACTAATTTCTATGGTGACTGCCCTTTCTCTATTGACGGCTTGTGGCGGAAATCCGAAAACAACTGCTGAGGCAGAAAAAATTGACTATACAGTGGAACAATTTGCAGATTTACAGATTTTACGTTACCGCGTACCAGGTTTTGAGGATTTGTCCCTCAAACAAAAAGAATTGGTTTATTATTTGACGGAAGCGGCTTTGCAGGGCAGAGACATTCTTTTCGACCAGAATGGCAAGTATAACCTGACGATTCGCCGGATGCTGGAAGCTGTCTATACCGGCTATAAGGGAGATAAGAATACTCCTGATTTCAAGGCTATGGAAGTGTACCTCAAGCGGGTATGGTTCTCTAACGGCATTCATCATCACTATGGTAGCGAAAAGTTCGTTCCGGGATTTACTCCCGAATTCTTCAGGCAGGCTGTACAGAGTGTGGATGCAGCTACATTGCCGCTTGTCGAAGGACAGACTGTGGAACAACTGTGCGAGGAAGTGTTCCCCGTTATTTTCGACCCCACGGTGATGCCCAAACGGGTGAACCAAGCTGCCGGTGAAGATTTGGTTTTGACTTCCGCATGCAATTATTACGATGGCGTGACGCAGCAGGAGGCCGAAGATTTCTATAATGCCTTGAAGAATCCGCAGGATGAAACTCCCGTTTCCTATGGTTTGAATAGCCGTTTGGTGAAAGAGGATGGCAAGATTCAGGAGAAAGTATGGAAAGTGGGGGGCTTGTATGGACAGGCACTTGAAAAGATTGTCTACTGGCTGAAGAAGGCAGAAGGAGTTGCCGAGACTCCCGAGCAGAAGGCGGTGATAGCCAAACTGATGGAATTCTATGAAACCGGCGATTTGAAGACATTCGATGAATATGCCATTTTGTGGGTGAAGGATTTGAACTCACGCATTGACTTTGTGAACGGTTTTACCGAAAGTTATGGTGACCCGCTCGGCATGAAGGCAAGCTGGGAATCTCTGGTGAATTTTAAAGATTTGGAAGCTACCCAGCGTACAGAGTTGATAAGCGGCAATGCACAGTGGTTTGAGGACCATTCGCCGGTAGACGGACAATTCAAGAAGGAGAAAGTGAAAGGGGTGTCTGCCAAGGTAATCACGGCGGCTATTCTGGCCGGTGACTTGTATCCTGCAACTGCTATCGGCATCAACCTGCCCAATGCCAACTGGATACGTAGCCATCATGGTTCGAAATCCGTTACAATCGGTAACATTACAGATGCTTATAATAAGGCAGCTCATGGCAACGGGTTCAATGAGGAGTTTGTGTACAGTGATGCAGAGCTTCAACTGATTGATAAGTACGCAGATGTGACAGATGAACTGCATACTGACCTGCATGAATGTTTGGGACATGGTTCCGGTAAATTGCTCCCGGGTGTGGACCCGGATGCGTTGAAGGCATATGGTTCTACTATCGAAGAAGCGCGCGCCGACTTGTTCGGACTCTACTACGTGGCCGACCCGAAGCTGGTGGAACTGGGGCTTACTCCAAGTGCGGATGCTTATAAGGCTCAATACTACACCTATCTGATGAATGGTTTGATGACACAGCTTGTACGTATCGAGCCGGGTAACAATGTAGAAGAAGCCCATATGCGCAACCGTCAGCTCATAGCCCGCTGGGTGTACGAGAAAGGTGCGGCGGAGAAGGTTGTGGAATTGGTAAAGAAGGATGGGAAGACGTACGTCGTGATAAACGATTATGAGAAAGTGCGTGACTTGTTTGGCCGGTTGCTTGCCGAGATACAGCGTATCAAGTCCACCGGTGACTATGCCGGCGCCCATGATTTGGTGGAAGCCTATGCCGTGAAAGTCGATCCCGCTTTGCATGCCGAAGTGCTGGAACGCTACAAGAAGCTGAATCTTGCGCCGTATAAGGGGTTCGTCAATCCCAAGTATGAAGTGGTGACGGATGCCGACGGTACTATAACAGATGTGACAGTGACTTATGATGAAGGTTATGCGGAACAGATGTTGCGTTATAGCAAAGACTATTCTACATTGCCTTCTGTCAATAAATGATGAACTATGATAGATACTAAAGAGCAGCTGCATCAGCGGCTGAAAGATATAAAGACACAGCTCCGTCTCTCAATGAACGGGGCTGTGTCCCAAAGTATGCGTGAGAAAGGGCTGGTATATAAGCTGAACTTTGGCGTGGAGTTGCCCCGTATCAAGGGTATTGCTGCCGGTTACGAGAAGGACCACTCTCTGGCTCAGTCTTTGTGGAAAGAAGATATCAGAGAGTGCAAAATATTGGCGGGACTTTTACAGCCGGTAGAGAGTTTCCTGCCCGAGATAGCCGATATCTGGGTGGAAGATATCCGTAATATCGAGATTGCAGAACTTACCTGCATGAATTTATTCCAACATCTTCCTTATGCGCCTGCCAAGTCCTTCCATTGGATTGCAAGCGAGGACGAATACACGCAGGTTTGCGGCTTCCTCACCATAGCCCGTCTATTGATGAAGAAAGGGGATATGAACGAACGGGTTGAAAATGAGTTCCTCGACCAGGCAATAACGGCTTTTTTGTCGGGCTCCTATCATGTACGCAATGCAGCCATGACTGCTATCCGCCGCTTTATGCAGCAAAATGAGGAAAATTCTTTTCAAGTTTGCCGCAGAGTGGAGGGTATGGACAATTCTTCTTCTGATGTAGAACAATTACTATACAATCTTGTAAAAGAGGAGGTTTGTTAGATTAGTTCTATGGTTATAGAGACTGATGCGGTAAGGGAATATTTCCCTTATCGCAATTTTTATCTCTTTCTCGTTTGCTTTCCACAAAAAAGGATTAACTTTGTTGGCTGTAAAACTGCGCCGTCAAATGGAAAGTCAGAATGTGAAAGATACAGTTAGGCAGATATTCACTGAATATCTGAATGCGAACGGGCATCGGAAGACTCCCGAACGTTATGCTATACTTGACACCATTTACTCCATAGACGGTCATTTTGATATCGACACGCTCTATTCACTGATGGCCGACCAGGAGAACTTCCGCGTCAGCCGTGCAACGCTTTACAATACCATCATTTTGCTTATAAATGCTCGTCTGGTCATCAAGCATCAGTTCGGCAACTCTTCCCAATACGAAAAATGTTATAATCGCGATACGCACCATCACCAGATATGCACCCAGTGCGGAAAGGTGACCGAGTTTCAGAACGAGGAGTTGCAACATGCCATTGAGAATACCAAACTGAGCCGTTTTAATCTTACGCACTATTCCTTATATATGTATGGGTTGTGCAGCAAGTGTGACCGGGCCAATAAACGGAAGAAAAAGAATAATAACCATAAAAAAGAAAAATGAAAGTAGACGTATTATTAGGATTACAATGGGGCGACGAAGGCAAAGGCAAAGTCGTTGATGTGTTAACTCCGAGATACGATGTCGTAGCTCGTTTCCAGGGCGGACCGAATGCCGGACATACACTCGAGTTTGAAGGGCAGAAGTATGTGCTCCGTTCCATTCCGTCTGGAATATTCCAGGGAGACAAGGTGAATATCATCGGTAACGGAGTGGTGCTTGACCCGGCTCTCTTCAAAGCGGAAGCCGAATCATTGGAAGCGTCCGGCCATAACTTGAAGGAACGCTTGCACATTTCCAAGAAAGCACACCTCATTCTGCCGACTCACCGCATACTGGATGCTGCATACGAAGCAGCCAAAGGCGATGCAAAGGTAGGAACGACCGGAAAAGGCATCGGACCGACTTACACGGATAAAATCAGCCGTAACGGTGTGCGTGTAGGCGACATTCTGCATGACTTTGACAAGAAGTATGCAGCGGCCAAGGCCCGTCATGAACAAATCTTGAAAGGCTTGAACTATGAGTATGACATTACCGAAATGGAGAAGGCATGGTTCGAAGGTATCGAATACTTGAAACAATTCCAGTTGGTGGATAGCGAACACGAGATGAACAATCTGCTGGCTGCCGGCAAGTCTGTATTGTGCGAAGGTGCGCAGGGGACAATGCTGGACATTGATTTCGGTTCTTATCCGTTTGTAACGTCTTCCAATACGGTTTGTGCAGGTGCTTGTACCGGTCTGGGTATTGCTCCCAACAAGATTGGTGAGGTATATGGGATTTTCAAAGCCTATTGTACGCGCGTAGGTGCCGGTCCGTTCCCGACGGAATTATTCGACAAGACCGGTGACCAGATTTGCACACTGGGTCATGAGTTCGGTTCTGTGACAGGACGTAAGCGCCGTTGTGGCTGGATTGACCTGGTGGCATTGAAATATGCCATTATGGTAGACGGGGTTACCAAACTGATTATGATGAAGAGCGATGTGCTCGATTCTTTTGAAACCATTAAGGCTTGTGTAGCTTACAAGATGGATGAGGAAGAGATTGATTACTTCCCGTTCGATATCAATGAGACTGTTGAACCGGTTTATGTAGAGCTACCCGGTTGGCAGACGGATATGACCAAGATGCAGAGTGAAGATGAGTTCCCGGAAGAATTCAATGCATATTTGTCATTCCTGGAAGAACAGCTTGGTGTGCCCATCAAGATTGTTTCTCTGGGACCGGACCGTGAGCAGACCATCGAACGGTATACAGAGGAATAATAAAACAAACAGATAACCTTAGACACGGATTACACGGATTTCGCGGCTTCATCTGAAGAACCGTGGGTGTCCGGATAATCCGTGCCTTTTTTATTTATTGCCATGAAAACACGTCTTTTGTCTTTTTTACTGTTGTTTCTTCTTGTGTGCTCCGCACAGTCGCAGACTTACCAGCCGACGGAGGAGAACCTGAAATCCCGTCAGGAGTTTCGGGACAATCGCTTCGGTATCTTCCTGCATTGGGGGATATACAGTATGCTGGCTACCGGAGAATGGACCATGACGAACAAGAACCTTAATTATAAGGAGTATGCCAAACTGGCGGGAGGTTTCTATCCTGCCAAATTCGATGCTGCCAGATGGGTGTCAGCCATTAAGGCGTCCGGGGCAAAGTATATCTGCTTTACATCCCGGCATCACGATGGCTTTTCTATGTTCCACACACGCTTTTCCGATTACAATATTGTGGATGCTACCCCTTTTAAGCGGGATATTCTGAAAGAATTGGCAGACGAGTGCCACAAGCAAGGTATTCGTCTGCATCTCTACTATTCGCACATCGACTGGTATCGCGAGGATGCTCCGTGGGGACGCACCGGACGTGGAACGGGACGACCGAATCCGAAGGGCGACTGGAACAGCTACTATAAATTCATGAACAACCAGCTGACCGAGTTGCTCACCAATTATGGAAAAATAGGTGCCATTTGGTTTGATGGCTGGTGGGACCAGGACCAGAATCCGGATTTTGACTGGCAACTGCCCGGGCAATATGCCATGATACACCGCCTGCAACCGGCTTGCTTGGTTGGGAACAACCATCATCAAGCACCGTTTGCCGGCGAGGACATCCAGATATTCGAGCGCGACCTGCCGGGAGAGAACCGTGCCGGTCTTTCCGGGCAGGATATCAGCGCCTTGCCCCTTGAAACCTGCGAGACGATGAATGGAATGTGGGGATATAAGATTACGGACCAGGATTATAAATCCACCAAAACGCTGATACATTACCTGGTGAAGGCTGCGGGTAAAGATGCCAATCTGCTGATGAATATCGGTCCTCAGCCGGACGGTGAGCTGCCTGCTGTTGCATTGGAGCGTCTGGCAGAAGTAGGGGAATGGATGAAGGTATACGGTGAAACCATCTACGGAACCCGTGGCGGCTGCATTGCTCCGCATCCTTGGGGAGTCACTACACAAAGAGAAAATAAATTATACGTGCATATTCTCGAATTGCAGGATAAGGCTCTCTTCCTGCCGTTGGAAGGCAAGAAAGTGAGGAAGGCAGTGGGGTATGCCGACCGTCTTCCAGTGAAGTTCCGTAAGTGTGAAGGAGGGGTGATGCTCTACTTGCCGGAGGTTCCGACGGATATTGATAAAGTGATAGAGGTGGAGATTGAAAAATAAATTATAAATCAGAAATCTTTAATTCTTCCTAAAAGATAAAGGAAACGCTGGCATTGCTCACCGTTTCCTTTTATTTTTGGCAGACTATTTGTTATACAATAAGAAACGACTGATTTATTCACAATTTAAAGAAAGAAAATTATGGGAACAGGAATGATATGGATTATTTTTATCGGTATTGCCGCCGTTAGCTGGCTGGTACAGATGAATCTTCAGAACAAGTTCAAGAAGTACTCTAAAATCCCTACCGGCAACGGAATGACGGGAGCGGACGTTGCTTTGAAGATGCTGCACGACAATGGCATTTACGATGTGACCGTGACGCATACTCCTGGACATCTGACCGACCATTATAATCCTGCCAATAAGACAGTAAACCTGAGTGAGAGTGTTTATAGCAGTAACAGCATCATGGCTGCTGCCGTTGCAGCCCACGAATGTGGTCACGCCGTGCAGCATGCACGCGCATACGCTCCGTTGACAATGCGCAGCAAACTGGTGCCGGTAGTCTCTTTTGCCTCACAGTGGATGACGTGGTTGCTGCTGGCAGGTATCTTGCTGCTGAACTCCTTTCCGCAACTGTTGCTGGCGGGCATTATACTGTTTGCATTGACAACTTTATTCAGCTTCATCACCTTGCCGGTGGAAATCAATGCAAGTAAGCGTGCGCTGGTATGGCTTAGCAATTCCGGCATTACGAATTCATATAATCATGCGCAAGCGGAAGATGCACTCCGCTCGGCTGCCTATACGTATGTAGTGGCTGCTCTCGGTTCGCTTGCTACCCTGATTTATTATATCATGATATTCATGGGACGCAGAGATTAAACACATGATGCAGACATAAAAAACAGACCATCTGTTCACCCGAAACAGATGGTCTGTTTACATTAAATAGATGATGTGTCTCTGCCGGATGCATCATCTGTTTTTTTATTCCTGATAGGGCGACTGCCAGAACCAGGCATCGTCATTGACCACGTACTTGGCTTGGAAGAAGTTTTCTGCATTAGGGTCTGAGGGGCAAAGCAGTACATCGTCTGCTTTTATGCTATAGAGATTCTTGGCCATATAGCTGTCTAAATAATATTCTTTGGTAATCTTCTGCTGGTTATTCCAGTTGGCTTCTTCATTTAGGATTACCGGACGACCGTCTCGCAGACGTTCGCGCACTTCTTGCACGCTTAGCATGATGCCGTTTTCATCCATCACCCAGGCATTGTTGGTGGGGTCTACCCATATCCATTTATCCAAGGTATTGGAATAAACTACGTTAATGGAATGGCATTCGCCAATGTATTTTTTGGGTAATCCGCTGATGTGGCGTGCCTTAAATCCCATGGACAGATAACAATCCTTCAGTACATGGGCAAGACCTCCGCAATGCAGACCTCGCGCACCGCCTTTGCAAGCTTCTGCCCATTTTATGATGTTGCTGCCTGCCGGACTTTCATGGTTTCCGTCATGTTTTATGGTATTGTGTATATAAGTAAGTATGTTCTTTATTTTCGATAATTCGTCGCCTGCGCCTGCCACACTGTCCAACTTGAAGTATTGGCGTACCTCTACTAAATACTTGTTGTTGGGATTGATGTATTCGAAGCGGGGGAGTGTATCAGGGCGCTCATTGTGGGTGTATCCCGGTGTTTTTTGAAGTATGTCGAGGTAGTCACCCACTTTCTTCACTTTGGCAAGCACTGCCTTGAACCGTTTATCGCTGCGCAGGTTGTCTAAGTCGGTATCATTCATCATGTGGTTGTAATCTTGAAATCCATTGTCGTAGGCCAGTTCTAAATTTTTGATGGCTTCACCTTTTTTCTTTAACAAGGATTGGAAGCAGGCTAAATTGTAGTAATAGGACTGTATGAGCCAGCTGTACTTTTTCTGAGTGTTCTCGTCTTGTTCTTTGAACAGAGTTATCAAAGCCTTACCGTTCTTTTCGGCTTCTTTATAGTTTTTCTCATTGACGGCTTGTTGCAGCTTTTGTACGATGGCTTCTTCTTTTTGGTCGAAGTCTTTGGCGTTGCCGGATTGTGCCCGGCTAACACCGATGCCGCATAGCAACAACATGCAGAATAAAATCAGTCTCTCTTTCATAAATGTGTAAGTTTGAAGTTTGTTTTGGTCGTTTTTATGCGACGGTAATGATACAAAGGTAAACATTCTCTTTTCTTAATCAATAAAATACTGTAACTTTGTCGTCCGATTTTAAAATAATTGAACTGATTATGGCAGCAAAACCAAGTATTCCGAAAGGAACCCGTGACTTCTCGCCCGTAGAAATGGCGAAGCGTAACTATATATTCAATACGATTCGTGAGGTGTATCATCTCTATGGTTTTCAGCAGATAGAAACGCCCTCGATGGAAATGCTTTCTACCTTGATGGGGAAGTATGGTGAGGAAGGCGACAAGCTTTTGTTCAAGATACAGAACTCCGGTGATTACTTTTCCGGACTGACAGATGAAGAACTGTTGAGCCGTAATGCTCCGAGACTTGCCTGCAAGTTTTGCGAGAAAGGTTTGCGCTATGACCTTACAGTACCTTTTGCCCGCTACGTGGTGATGCACCGCGATGAAATAACTTTTCCTTTCAAACGTTATCAGATACAGCCCGTGTGGCGCGCCGACCGTCCGCAAAAAGGACGCTATCGTGAGTTCTATCAGTGCGATGCCGATGTGGTAGGCAGTGATTCCTTGCTGAATGAGGTGGAGCTGATGCAGATTGTCGATACGGTATTTACCCGCTTCGGCATCCGTGTTTGTATCAAGATTAACAACCGTAAGATATTGAGTGGCATTGCCGAAATCATCGGTGAGTCTGACAAGATTGTTGATATTACTGTGGCCATTGATAAGTTGGATAAGATAGGTCTGGACAATGTCAATGCCGAGTTGAAAGAGAAAGGCATCAGTGACGAGGCTATCGCCAAACTGCAACCTATCATTTTGTTGAGCGGAAGTAATGAAGAGAAACTTGCAACTCTGAAGGAAGTTCTTGCTGTCAGCGAGACCGGACTGAAGGGCGTGGAGGAAAGTGAATTTATCCTTTCCACCTTAAAGAACCTTGGCTTGAAGAACGAAATCGAGCTGGATTTGACATTGGCCCGTGGCTTGAATTACTATACCGGTGCCATCTTCGAAGTAAAGGCGCTGGATGTGCAAATCGGCAGTATTACTGGTGGAGGACGCTATGACAACTTGACGGGTGTATTCGGTATGTCCGGTGTCAGTGGTGTCGGTATCTCGTTCGGTGCAGACCGTATCTTTGATGTGCTGAACCAGCTTGACCTTTATCCGAAAGAAGCGGTGAACGGTACTCAGTTACTGTTTATCAACTTTGGTGAGAAAGAGGCCGCATTCTCAATGAATGTATTGACTGAAGTGCGTGCGGCAGGCATCCGTGCCGAGATTTTCCCCGATGCAAGCAAGATGAAGAAACAGATGGGGTATGCGAACTCCAAAGCCATCCCGTTTGTGGCCCTGGTGGGTGAGAATGAAATGAATGAAGGTAAGGTGACATTGAAAAACATGGAGACCGGAGAGCAGAAAATGGTCACTCCCCAAGAGCTGGTTAGCGAACTGAAATAATAAAAACTGAAATACATTTAAAAAGGAGCACAAAATTGCTCCTTTTTTTGTATATTTATGGCACAAATATAGGTATTTGTAATAGTGGCGTAGGAAAAATGAAACATCCTGCATTTATCTTTGTACTGACAAAAAAGGAGGTTCTTATGGTTTCTGTTGAGCTTAAGCAAGAAAAACACAATGCCCTCGTCAGTTTCCTGATGATTGTCATAGCGGTATTGTTCCTGCTCTATATGGGCAGTTCATTAGTGCATTCTACAAAAGCGTTCTGGGAAAATTATTCCATAGAGGAGCTGCTGGAATAGAAGGAATTCAAGTCAAATCACTACCTTTGTCGGCAAAACATATTGCCGATGATACTTTATTTTACCGCAACCGGAAACTCACGCTGGATTGCAGAATTGCTTGCAGAGGCTATGCATGATACTGCCGTCAGCATTGTTGATTGCCTTAAGCAAGGCTCGATACCCGCAGGGCTGTCGATAGCTGACAGACTAGGTATTGTTTTTCCGGTACACTCATGGTATGCACCTCGTGTCTTGATTGATTTTTTGTCGCAGCTCCGGTTGCCGGACTGCTGTTACCGTTATGCCGTGTGTACATGCGGGGACGATATGGGAAAGGGAATGAACCGCCTGGCGGAACATTTTCCGTTGGATGCAGCCTGGTCTGTTGCAATGCCCAATACCTATGTACCGATGTTCAATTTGGACGATGGGGCGCTTTGCCTCAAGAAGATAGAGAACGCACGGCATGCTGTCGCTTCGATTGCCGAAGATGTCATTGCACGGAAGAGGGTCTGGAATGTGCATGAGGGCAGTGCTGCCTGGCTGAAAACGTATGTTGTGAATCCTTTGTTTGTCCGTTTTGTCATTGGTACAAGGAGTTTCCATGTAGATGAAGGCTGTATCTCTTGCGGAATATGCGGCAAATCTTGTCCGGTAGGTAATATCCGGTTGGTGGATGGGCATCCGGTGTGGGGAAAGCAGTGCATTCATTGTATGGCTTGTTTGCATTTTTGCCCCCGGAAAGTGATACAGTATGGAAAAGCGACACAGAAGAAGGGGAGATACCGGTTGGAAGATTATCTTTGCCGCTTCACCACTCCCACATAAATCAGCAGAATAACATTCATTACCAGTGCGTAGATAATGGCAGGTATTGCAATAATGTCATTGTTGAATACAAACGGACTACTGGCAACAGCAATTGCTTGTGCGGCATTCTGCATACCGATTTCTATAATGAGTGTACGTTGTTCTTTCCGGTTGAGGCGCATGGACTTCGATAGCACTACGCCGCCTCCCATAGCCAGCAGGATAAGAATGGAGATGCAGAGGCCCAGTTTGCCGAATTGGCCGGTGATGGTAGCATGGTGCTGTATGAAGAAGATGGTTGCCAGCAGGATAAGTGCGGGAAAGGCTGTCTTGGACAATATCTTATGAATCCTTTCTGCCATTTGCGGACGGTAGCGCTTCGTGAATATGCCGGCTACAATGGGAAGAAGCATCAGAACCAGGTTCTGCATGATAAGGCTGCCTACGGGGAGATGGATATCTATGTCCAGATTGCTGTCTACAAAGTGTGTGGCGAATTCCATAATCACGGGGATAGTGAACAGCGTAATAATGCTGCTGCATGCCGTCAGTGACACGGACAATGCTACGTCTCCTTTGGCTATCATGGAGAAGATGTTGGATGAGCTGCCGCCTGGCGAGCAGGCTATGAGTATGATGCCGATAAAGAACAGAGGTTCGAGCTGGAAGACATGTCCTAAAGCAAATGCCAGCATCGGCAGTAGGATGATTTGGCCTGCCAGCCCGGCAATAATGGGGCGGGGGCGTTTGCGGAACAGTTTAAAGTCTTCGGTTTGTAATGTCAGTCCCAGTTCAAACATCAATAAGGTAAGAATGGGGAGGACTATCCATATTGCGTTCATAAGTCAAATCATTTTTGAGGCTGCAAAGATAGCAAATATTGTTGTATACTTTGCCATTTTGTCAGCCTTTGTCTGCCAAACAATCAGCTTGTTCGTTTGGCACGGTTTTCGTAAGTTGTTTATCGCTTGTTTAAAGCAAAATTACCATTATAACAAATGTATAACATATAAAACAAAAAGATTATGAACATTAAACCATTAGCAGACAGAGTGCTGATACTCCCTGCACCTGCAGAAGAAAAGACAATTGGCGGTATCATTATTCCTGATACAGCGAAAGAGAAACCTTTGAAAGGTGAAGTTATTGCAGTAGGCAACGGAACAAAAGACGAAGAAATGGTGTTGAAGGTTGGTGACACAGTGCTGTATGGTAAGTATGCCGGTACTGAACTGGAAGTTGAAGGAACCAAGTACCTCATCATGCGTCAAAGCGATGTGCTCGCTGTTTTAGGTTAATTTGTAAATTGTAAATCGTTAAAATGTAAATATAGTTATGGCAAAAGAAATATTATTCAATATCGATGCCCGCGACCAATTGAAGAAAGGTATCGACACACTGGCAAATGCAGTAAAAGTAACCCTCGGCCCTAAAGGTCGTAACGTTATCATCGAAAAGAAATTCGGTGCTCCCCACATCACGAAAGATGGTGTAACGGTAGCTAAAGAAGTAGAGTTGGCAGACGCATATCAGAATACTGGCGCACAGCTGGTAAAGGAAGTTGCTTCCAAGACCGGCGACGATGCAGGTGACGGTACTACAACTGCTACTGTTTTGGCTCAGGCTATCGTAGCCGAAGGTCTGAAGAACGTGACTGCCGGTGCTAGCCCGATGGATATCAAACGCGGTATCGACAAGGCTGTTGCCAAAGTGGTTGATTCTATCAAAGGCCAGGCGGAAACAGTGGGTGACAACTATGACAAGATTGAGCAAGTTGCTTCCGTTTCTGCCAATAACGACCCCGTTATCGGCAAGCTGATTGCAGACGCTATGCGCAAAGTTTCCAAAGACGGTGTTATCACTATCGAAGAGGCAAAGGGTACTGATACTACTATCGGTGTGGTTGAAGGTATGCAGTTCGACCGTGGTTACCTCTCTGCTTACTTCGTTACCAATACGGAGAAGATGGAGTGCGAAATGGAAAAACCGTACATCCTGATTTATGATAAGAAGATTTCCAACCTGAAAGATTTCCTGCCTATCCTCGAACCGGCAGTACAGACCGGTCGTCCTTTGCTGGTTATTGCAGAAGATGTGGATAGCGAAGCGCTGACAACTTTGGTTGTAAACCGTCTGCGTTCTCAGTTGAAGATTTGTGCAGTGAAGGCTCCGGGCTTCGGTGACCGTCGCAAGGAAATGTTGGAGGATATTGCAGTGCTGACCGGTGGTGTTGTCATCAGCGAGGAAAAAGGTCTGAAGCTGGAACAAGCTACTATCGAAATGCTGGGTACTGCCGACAAGGTAACTGTTTCCAAGGATAACACGACCATCGTAAACGGTGCCGGTGACAAAGAGAACATCAAGGAACGTTGCGAACAAATCAAGGCTCAGATTGTTGCTACGAAGTCTGATTATGATAAGGAAAAACTGCAGGAACGTCTGGCCAAGTTGTCTGGCGGTGTAGCTGTTCTTTATGTGGGTGCTGCTTCTGAGGTTGAAATGAAGGAAAAGAAAGACCGTGTGGACGATGCACTCCGTGCTACCCGTGCTGCTATCGAAGAAGGTATCGTTCCTGGTGGTGGTGTAGCCTATATTCGCGCATTGGATGCATTGGAAGGCTTCAAGGGTGACAATGTGGACGAAACCACAGGTATCGACATCATCAAGCGTGCTATCGAAGAACCGTTGCGTCAGATTGTTGCCAACGCCGGTAAAGAAGGTGCTGTTGTTGTGCAGAAAGTACGCGAAGGCAAGGCAGACTTCGGTTACAATGCCCGTACCGATGTTTATGAGAACCTGCATGCAGCCGGTGTGGTAGATCCTGCCAAGGTTACTCGTGTGGCTCTTGAAAATGCCGCTTCTATTGCCGGTATGTTCCTGACTACAGAATGTGTAATCGTAGAGAAGAAAGAAGATAAGCCTGAGATGCCGATGGGGGCTCCCGGAATGGGAGGCATGGGCGGAATGATGTAAGATCGTTTTCCCTGATTGCTTAATCAAATAGGAGAACCGCAGTGTCTTTTTGATAGATACTGCGGTTTTTTTGTTCTATTTACCTTCTTGATTATTAATAAAAAGCGTGTAATATTACAAAAGTGTTACAAAAATGATTAGTTTTTATATCTTTTGTTCGTTTTTATTGTTAGTAAAATAAAAAATCATATCTTTACCCTTCGTAAAGATAACCTAATCAACAAGAACTATTAACCTTTTTAATTGAAGAGAAAATGAACAAAAGCGAAATTGGACTAAATGCTGGGAAAGTTTGGCAGTTGCTTAGCGATTATACCAGATGGAGCTACGGTTCTTTAAAGAGGAAGTCCGGACTGAAGGACAAGGAGTTGGGAGCCGCATTGGGGTGGCTTGCCCGTGAGGACAAGATTGAAATTCATCAGGAAGAAGATGAACTTTATGTTTCACTAGGGGTAAATGTTTATATCGGATAAAGGAAACCGATTGAATGGATTGATTGAGGAGCACAGATTTCGCAGTGCGGAAGCATTTTCTGCCGGGGGGATGAAATCTGTGCTCCTTTGTTTTTTCATGTTGCAGAATATTCTTTCCTTTGCACATTCTTTTCAATGAACAAAAACAGAAAGACTATGAGAAGTTTTGCTTCAGACAATAATTCAGGCGTACATCCGTTGGTAATGGAGGCGCTGAACCGGGCCAACCGTGACCATGCTATTGGTTATGGGGATGATCCTTGGACAGAGGAGGCTGTCCGTAAAATAAGAGAAGCGTTTACGCCGGATTGTGAACCGTTGTTCGTATTCAACGGTACGGGCAGTAATGCGGTGGCTTTGCAGCTGTGTACCCGCCCTTATAATTCCATTATTTGTGCAGAGACTGCACATATCTATGTCGATGAGTGCGGTGCGCCTGCCCGTATGACAGGTTGTCAGATTCGTCCTATAGCTACCCCTGACGGCAAGCTGACGCCCGATTTAGTCCGTCCTTATTTGTGCCATTTCGGCGAACAGCATCATTCGCAGCCCGGAGCCATCTATATTTCGCAATGTTCGGAGCTGGGCACTGTCTATAAGCCGGACGAGTTGCGGGCTTTGACGGATTTGGCCCATCGGCATGGCATGTATGTCCATATGGACGGAGCACGTCTGGCAAATGCTTGTGCAGCCTTGAATCTTGGCTTTAGGGAACTGACAGTGGATTGCGGGATAGATATCCTCAGCTTCGGTGGTACGAAAAATGGACTGATGTTGGGAGAAAGCGTGGTTGTCTTTAACCCAGCTTTGAAGAAGGAAGCTTATTTTGTGCGCAAGCAGTCGGCACAGCTCGCATCCAAGCTCCGCTATCTGTCCTGCCAGTTTACTGCCTATCTGACGGACAGCCTTTGGTTGAAAAATGCCGCGCATGCCAATCGTATGGCAAAGATTCTTTACGACGGATTGAAGGAATTGCCAGGTGCGCATTTTACGCAGAAGGTGGAAAGTAACCAGCTTTTCCTTACGATGCCCCGTCCGGTGATTGACGAGCTGTTGAAGGACTATTTCTTCTACTTCTGGGATGAGGCCATCCACGAAATCCGTTTTGTAACCTCTTTTGATACTACGGAAGAAGATATTGAGCAATTGCTGCAATCGGTAAAAAGGCTTCTCTGAAATATATAAAAGCTCCTAACCTTCACAGGCTGGGAGCTTACTTCGAAACTTTCCCCTCTTGGGGGTAGGGGAAGGTTTACTGAAAACAAACCGATTGAATATTTACCTTAAATACCTTTGCACGATAACCTTTTTAACTAACCTTTTCAATAAATCCTTGTTAGAGTATGCTTATATACCGACAGCCTCGCGGACCGGTACAAAAGTGTAGCCTTTTCGTTTCAGCGTCTTAATCATCTTGTCCAGATAGCCATTATAGAACTTGTCTGTGCGGCGGTCGTCCGTTCCGAAGTGTATCAGCATTAGGTGTCCGTTCAGACCTTCTTTCTTTTCCACCTCCATAATCTTGTCGTAGATGAGTTTGCTACTCCGGTACTTCTGTCCCATGTCCGGAGTGGTGTAGTCGGCATTGCTCATGGTACCAGGGGTATAGTTGATAACTTGAATACCCATATTCTTTGCCCAGGCAGATATTTTCTTGTTATAGTATTCGTAAGGAGGAATATAGACGGGAGCGTCCTTGTATTCGATACCTGCCTTGCGGAGGGTCTCGTAGCTTTTCATCATATCGTTCTCAAACTCTTCGCGGGTGACCAGCAGAGAATCACGGTCTTCCCAAGGCATGTACAACAGATGTCCGTAACTGTGGCTGCCTACAAAATGCCCTTCGTCGAGCAGGCGTTTCACTACATCGGGATAGAGTTCATAGAACTCTCCGGTAAAGAAGAAGCCACCTTTGATGCCATGCTTCTTCAAGGTGCTGATGATGGCATCGGCACCGTCTGCTTTGTCGGCGGCAGTGAATACGAGGGTGATTTGCTTTTTTGAGGGATCGGTGCGGATAATGCCTCCGTCCACATATACATTCTTGTCATTTGGGATATCGGCTTGCTTCATTCCATCCTTCTGCATGGCAGAGAGGTAGTACGTGAGGCAGGCGGTTCCGTCCATGGTAGGCTCATTGGTGGAATAGTCGTGGATGGCGTCGTGATATACCATCAGGTCTGGCTGGAAGCGTTCGTAGTCTTGTCCGGGAGTTCCGGGAATTCCCGTCATATTGACACCGCGCAGGCTTTCGAAGATGGTACGATAGACAGGACCGTCCACCAGTCCGCCGGTAGTATTGCCCACGCCTGCATTCAGCAGTGAGGAGTGGGGTTGCGAGGGATAGTCTCCGTAAAGGGGAAGTTCCACAATCATGCTGGTTCCCCAAGGGTTACAGCCGAACAGCCAGTCGCGCAGGGAGGCTTCCATTTCGGCGTATGTGTCATCGCCGGTGGTTTCACGGTACAGCCGGCATTGGGTTAGCATGGCGGTAGTCAGATTGTTGGAACACCAGATGTAGGGTATACCGTGCAGAAAGGGGCTTTCTACCGCTTTCTCGTACGTGCGTTCAATGCCCGTACGCATGTTGCGGATGAATTCCTTGCTGATGCGGCTGTTGTCCACTTTGGCAAGATGGTAGTGCCCCATGTTCATGAACGGATACCATTGGTAGTGGCGTGCACTGTCGGCGCCCATCCAAGGAGTCACCGGTTCGCGACGTCCGTATTCAAGGGCTTGGGCCAGGTATTTGTTGTCGCCGGTGGCTTTGTACAGTTCCATGGCTCCCAGTTCCATATCGTCCACCCAGTTGTCCTCTTCGTAAATGTAGGGAGACAAGACAGAGGCAGTCTGGCATGCTCCCGGTTTCTTTACGCCTTCCTGATAGGCGGCATCGGCCTTGGCTTCGATTTCTGCTGCAAATTCAGGATAGTAGTCTTTCAGTATCTTGGCGCCTAAAGCGAAGCAGGAGGCAAACTTGCCGGCAGTGCTTGCCACTCCGGTCGTTGCATTCTTGAACTCTCCACGTACTTGCGGTTCGCCACTGCAAAAGTAAACGGGGCGTCCTTTACCCGGTCCGTAGCCGTAATCCACCAGGTCTTTGTTAGGTAGGCGCATTCCGGCATGGTCACGGTCGTCGGCTATCTGGTTGTACAGCTCGCCCGGAGCAGGATTCATCCGGTTCAGCCAGTCCAGTCCCCACTTGATTTCGTCCACGATGTCGGGAATGCCGTTGGCTCCCGGATGTCCGGCTGCATCATAGGCGTCACCGAATGATTCCGGATTTTCCTGATAGGCAAACATCATCTGGTAGATGGCATTGGCGGAGGTGGTGGTGTATTGCAGATAGTCCGTAGCATCGTGCCAGCCTCCGCGGACGTCTATATGTTGTCCGGTTTTGGTGGGATGATAGACGATGTAGCCGTCGTGCACGTGGCAGCTGTCTTTCAGGAACGGATTATAGCCGCAGCGTTGCTGCCGCATGTAGTGCAGCAGGTAGTCTGCGGTACCGTTGTAGACTTGTGCATTGATGGGGAAACGGGGGGAGACCGCTTTGCCTGCTTTCAGATAATACGTGCCCGGTTCTGTGAAATCACTGAAGTTCAACCGGTAGGTACTCTTCATGCCTCCCATCTTGCCGGTGGCCTTGGTTGTGTTGAAGGTACGCACCACCTTTCCGGTGAAAGCGTCAATCAATGAATAATTTTCTACGTTTGTTCCTTCCTCGCTCATGAATACAGCGACTTTGACGGATTGCGGCAAATAGCCGAGTTGGTTGATTCTGATCCATTCGCCTGCTTTGCCCGGTAGGGCTACGAGAGCGAATATTACCGTTAGGAGCCAATAATTACTTTTCATAATGGGGGTTTTTAATCTAAGGTTGGGGATTATATATAAAACAAATTTTCCTTATTACAAATAAAGCATTTTCTGTCAATTTTAGGAAGATTTAGGATGAATAATTAGACGATATTAGGTGTCGTTTACACTATTTTGGTATTTTATAGACGTGAAATAAGTGTCTGGTTGAAACTAAATGTTTGTTTATCACGTAATTATTATGCTTGATGATGCTTTTTAATTTTCGTTTACCTATTTTAGTAATGCGTAAAACAAATTGGCGTGTTATTTGTTTTATGGTATTTAGACAATAAAACTAATAGACTATGGCTTATATTGATTACTATCAGGTCCTTGGAGTGGACAAAAAGGCATCTCAGGATGACATCAAGAGAGCGTTCCGCAAGCTGGCGCGCAAGTACCATCCTGACTTGAATCCGAACGATGCTACGGCCAAGGATAAGTTTCAGGCTATCAACGAGGCGAATGAGGTGCTGAGTGATCCTGAAAAAAGAAAGAAATATGATGAATATGGTGAACACTGGAAACATGCCGACGAGTTTGAAGCGCAGAAGCGGGCACAGCAGCAAGCCGGGGGCTTCGGGGGATTTGGCGGTGCCGGTTTTGGAGGTTCCGGTGCGGGATTTGGTACGGACGGAGGCGGTACGTATTGGTATTCTTCCGACGGCCAGGAATTTTCGGGCAGTAATGCCGGTGGTTTCTCAGACTTCTTCGAACAGATGTTCGGTCATCGTACGCGCGGCGGAGGCGGTGCCAATGCCGGTTTCCGCGGGCAGGATTATCATGCGGATTTGAACCTCTCGCTTCGTGAGGCTGCGAAGACCCATAAACAGATATTGACGGTGAATGGCAAGCAAGTGCGTATTACCATTCCGGCCGGTGTGGCCAACGGACAGGTCATCAAACTGAAAGGCTATGGTGGCGAGGGCATCAACGGAGGTCCTGCAGGTGACTTATACATCACGTTTGTGATTCCGGACGACTCGGTATTCAAGCGTTTGGGAGATGATTTGTATGTGGATGTGACCGTCGACCTTTATACAGCCCTGCTGGGTGGCGACCAGTTGGTGGATACTTTGGATGGTCAGGTGAAGCTGAAGGTGAAACCCGAAACTCAGAACGGGACTAAGGTACGTCTGAAGGGTAAGGGCTTCCCCGTATATAAGAAGGAGGGACAGTTTGGCGATCTCATCGTGACTTATTCCGTGAAGTTGCCGACAAACCTGACGGAACAGCAGAAAGAGATGTTCCGTAAAATTCAGAGTATGAACTAATGAAAGGAGAACGGATTATGCAGAACGAATGGATTGTCATCAGCGAATATTGTGACAAGTGTCATATAGAGCCCACTTTTATTGATATGCTGTGCGAAAGTGGACTGATAGATGTGGAGCAGGAAGGTGGAGAGCGTTATCTGCCTTTCTCCGAGTTGCCGGATGTGGAACGGTACAGCCGTATGTACTACGACCTTTCCATCAATATGGAAGGGATTGATGCCATCCACCATCTGCTGGCAAGGATGGAAGAGATGCAGCGGGAGATACACTCGCTGCGCGGCAGGCTGAGGCTGCACGGAGAGTATTAATTTTCCTTTCGTCTCTTTGAGAACTTTTGTCCTTTTAAGAAGGGGCAAGCAGGAGGAAGTATTTCAGAAAAAACAAGCGGGCACCGGAGTAGCTAAACTCCGGTGCCCGCTATATTTGCCTTGTCCAAGCAATGCGTTTATTTGCGGTAGCTTTCCAGCTCTTCTGCCTTGAACTTACGGATGAAGTTAAAGTGTTTTTCCACTTCAGCTTCTGCGTAGTTCACATACACCAGAGCCGACTTGCCGAACAGTTCGGGAGCCTTTGTCGCGTCCTGAATGATGAGGTGCGACATGATACATACCGCAGCCATCTCATAGAGGCGACGTGCCACGAAGTCCAGCAATTCCTGATTCTGTGCCTCTTTCACCGCATTGGTGCAGGCTTCGAACTTGTTGGTCATCTCTTTGATGCGGTCCATCAACGGTTGCATTTCTTCGCTGCACGGCACTTGCTCGTAGTCGCGCAAGGTGGCAGAGTATGAGCCGTTTGTTACATAGCGGATAGCAGCTACGGTCTGCAACTGAGTAGTACCTTCGTAGATAGAAGTGATACGTGCATCACGATAGATACGTTGGCAAGCATACTCCAGCATGAAGCCCGAACCGCCGTGAATCTGGATGCTGTCGTAAGCATTCTGATTGGCATATTCAGAGTTCATACCTTTTGCCAGCGGAGTGAAGGCGTCGGCAAGTTTGGCATACTTCTTTTGTTCCTGGCGTTCTTCCGGAGTCAGTTTGCGTTCGCGAGCAATGTCGTCCAGCGCTTTGTAGATGTCAACGTAGCGGGAAGTCTGGTACAGCAAGGAGCGTCCTGCATCCAACTTGGCTTTCATAATAGCCAGCATGTCATATACAGCCGGGAATTCGATGATAGCCTTGCCGAACTGCTTGCGGTCTTTGGCATAAGCCAGACCTTCGTTGTAGGCAGCTTGTGAAAGGCCTACCGACTGTGCGGCAATACCCAGACGGGCACCGTTCATCAAAGCCATAACGTATTTAATCAAACCAAGCTTGCGGTCGCCGCAAAGTTCTGCCTTTGCATTCTTGTAAACCAGCTCGCAGGTGGGAGAGCCGTGGATACCCAGCTTGTTCTCGATGCGGCGCACGTCTACACCGCCTTCATTCTTATCGTAGATGAACATGGACAAGCCACGTCCGTCTTTGGTACCCTCTTCTGAACGTGCCAGTACGAGGTGGAGATTGGCGTCACCGTTAGTAATAAAACGCTTCACGCCGTTCAGGCGCCAGCAGTTGTTGGCCTCGTCATAGGTCGCTTTCAGCATTACGCTCTGCAAGTCGGAACCGGCATCCGGTTCTGTCAGGTCCATAGACATGGTCTCTCCGGCGCAGACACGCGGTATAAAACGGCTGTGCTGGTCTTCGTTACCGAATTCGTAGAGCGTTTCGATACAGTCTTGCAGTGACCAGATGTTACCGAAACCGGCATCGGCGGCGGCAACGATTTCCGCACACATGGTGTACGGAGTAATCGGGAAGTTCAAGCCACCGAAACGGCGCGGCATGGTCATACCGTTCAATCCGGCTTTTACCATGGCGTCGAGGTTCTGCTTGGTGCCGCTGGCATATTCCACACGGCCGTTGGCACAGTGGGGACCTTCTTCGTCCACGCCCTCGGCATTGGGAGCGATAATCTCTCCAGTAATCTCTCCGGTGATTTCAAGTACCTTGTCAAAAGAGTCCATAGCATCCGCATAGTCCTGCGGGGCATAGTCATACTTGTCTTTGTCTTGGTAACCGCGTTCTTTCAGTTCGCAGATACGTTCCATCATCGAGTTGTTCAGATGATACTTCAATTCGGGAACTTCGGTATAAAAATTTGCCATAATTTCTTGGTTATTTAGGTATTCTGAAGTATAGGGGTATGGTGAATTTCACTCGCTTGGCCTCTCCGTCCTGATAGCCGGGCGACCAGCGGTAGACGTCGGCAATGGCCTCGAAAGCGCGTATGGCTTCTTTGTCGATGTCATAGCGCACGGACTGGAGAATTTGGGGATGGGTCATCTTGCCTTCTTCGTCTACAACGAATCGTAGGATTACCCTTCCTTCCGCCTTTTGTTTCCAGGCGTCTTCCGGATATTTGGTAACATTGGCCACCAGTTTCATGAGGTTCTCTATTCCACCGGGGAAGGATGGAAACATGAAATACGGCTGATGTTCCATTTCAGTTCCGTGCTCGTCGAACATCTTTCCACCGGTACACTGATTCTCTGAATAGTGTTCCTCTCTACGGAGTTTCCCGTCGGGATAGTACTGCAGGAGTGTTCCGTCAAGTTTACCATCGCTGTAGCTCCGGGCCAGATGTATGGCACCGTCGGGATAATACACCATGGTCTGTCCCTCCAGGCGGTTGTCTCTATATACTTCTGTCAGGCTGTCCTTGCCATTTGCATAGAATGATGTATGCAGGCCTTCCCTTATCCTTTTGCGGGGATTGCTTTTGTATTCGGAGAAATGCCAGACATCCTTCTTTTGTCCTTCCAAAGCATACTCTTCCACCTTGATGCACTTCTTGTTTATCTTGGAAACAAGAGCATACCTGACTGCCTGGATGGAGTCGTCCGTCCATTGGTAATTCTTGTCCAACCAGAGCTTTTCTTGAGCGATAGCGGAAGATATACCTGAAAGAAGAACAAATATAAGAATCAGCCCTTTCATGATTACCTTTATTGTTATTTACTGTGTGATTTATAATATTTTATCATCTTCGGGATAACCTCTTCCACCGTACCGTTGATGACATAGTCGGCAATCGTATTGATGGGAGCGTTCTCGTCATTGTTGATGGAGATGATAATACCACTTTCCTGCATACCGGCAATGTGCTGGATTTGTCCGCTGATGCCGCAAGCAATATACAGTTTGGGGCGGACAGTGACACCGGTCTGGCCAATCTGGCGGTCATGGTCGGCATAACCGGCATCGACGGCAGCACGGCTGGCGCCTACCTCAGCATGGAGTTCTTTGGCAAGCTCGAACAACATGTCAAAACCTTCCTTGCTTCCCATGCCGTAGCCTCCGGCAATCACGATGGGAGCGCCTTTCAGGTTATGTTTTGCCTTTTCTACGTGGCGGTCGATGACTTTTACCACATAGTCCGTCTCGGGCACGTACTTGGCAACGTCGTGGTTGATGACTTCGCCCTTATAGTCAGCGTCCAGTATCTCTTTCTTCATCACACCTTCGCGAACGGTTGCCATCTGCGGACGGTGCTCGGGATTCACAATCGTGGCAACGATGTTACCGCCGAATGCGGGACGGATTTGATACAGCAGGTTCTCGTAAACCTTGCCTTCCTTCTTGTCTTCGTGGTTGCCGATTTCCAGTGAGGTACAGTCGGCAGTCAGTCCGCTGGTCAAAGCGGAAGAAACGCGCGGACCGAGGTCGCGACCGATAACGGTGGCGCCCATCAGGCAGATTTGCGGCTTTTCTTCTTTGAACAAATTGATGAGGATAGAGGAGTGGGGAAGGGAAGTATAGGGGAACAAGCCCGGAGCGTCGAATACGTGGAGTTTGTCTACTCCGAAGGGCAATACCTGCTTTTCAATGCCTACCAGATTGTTGCCGGCAGCAACTGCCTCCAGTTGACAGCCCAACTGATTGGCTAATTTACGACCTTTGGTCAAGAGTTCGAGACTGACGTCGGCAACCGTTGTGCCTTCTATCTCTAAATATACAAATACATTATTCATAATCTTATCCTATCGTATGGTTAGCTAACAGTTCAACAATCAAATCTTCTACATCCTGGTCGCTGCCCGTCAGCGTCTTGCTTTCTTTGGCCTGGAATGAAATGTTCTGAATGGTCTTCACCTTTGTGGGCGAGCCGCTCAGACCGCATTGTGCAAGGTCGCCGTTCACGTCGGCAACGCTCCATTCCGTGATGTTCAGATAGGGATATTTCTCGTAGAGGCCGGCGTAGGCAAGCCCAGCGCCTTCCTTGGTGATGGCAGCTTTTTCCTGGGCACCGAGGGCGCGTTTGTACTTCTGCACCAGTTTGGCATTGCGCGGGCGGCAGGGAGCGGCACTTCCGTTTACGGTGATGACTATGGGCAGGGGAGCCTCAACGGTTTCCACACCCCCGTCGATATGACGTTTCACGGTAATTTTCTTGGCGGCTTTGTCCACGTTCAGAATCTCTTCTGCGTAGGTCACTTGCGTCAGCCCCAGCTTTTCGGCAACCTGCGGGCCTACTTGGGCGGTATCACCGTCGATGGCCTGGCGTCCGCCGATGATGACGTCATAGTCGCCTATCTTCTTGATGGCTGTGGCAAGGGCATACGAAGTGGCAAGCGTATCGGCACCTGCAAAGGCGCGGTCGGTCAGCAGATAGCCGTTGTCGGCACCACGGTAAAGTCCTTCACGAATAACTTCGGCTGCACGTCCCGGTCCCATGGTCAGGATGGTAACGGTGGAGCCCGGATGTTCATCTTTCAGTCGGAGAGCCTGCTCAAGAGCGTTCAGGTCTTCGGGGTTGAAGATGGCAGGGAGTGCCGCGCGGTTGATGGTTCCGTCGGCTTTCATGGCATCTTTCCCAACATTGCGTGTGTCGGGAACTTGTTTTGCCAATACAACAATTTTCAAACTCATGCTATTAATTATTAGTATTAGTATTTCTTTGTATGTCAGTGCCGGGAATAGGAGTAGTAGAATCCTGCTACTGAAATTGGCCGGTTAACTCATTATCAGCCTGCAAATTTACGGAAAGAGTTGGGTTTGACAAGAAAATGGGGTGAAAAATGCACAAGTTGAGGGATTTTGCGCAAATATCAGTTGGCTCTATATCTGTAAAAAAGGTAATAAAACCGGTAATTTATCTACCTTTCCGTTCCCGTTTCCTCTGTACTTTTGCAGCGTCCGGATGAGGCCTGCACGACGGGCGGCATCGGATAAACAAGCATCGCTACTTAAATGTTATTATAGAATATGTATATTGAAAAAGTAAATTCCCCTGCTGACGTGAAAAAGTTATCAGTCAGCGAGATGAACGGATTAGGTGGAGAAATCCGCCAGGTGTTGTTAAACAAGTTAAGCTCTCACGGAGGACACGTAGGTCCCAACCTGGGAATGGTAGAAGCCACCATAGCCCTGCATTACGTGTTCGATTCACCAACGGACAAGATAGTCTATGACGTGTCTCACCAAAGTTATACCCATAAGATATTGACAGGCCGCCGGGCAGCGTTTATGAATGCGGACGAGTATGACGAAGTCTCCGGATATTCCGAACCGTCGGAAAGCGAGCATGACTTTTTCGTTATCGGGCATACCTCTACCTCCGTCAGTCTGGCAAGCGGACTTGCCAAGGCGCGTGACCTGAAGGGGGAGGCGGGTAATGTGATTGCCGTCATCGGCGATGGCTCGTTGAGTGGAGGTGAAGCCTTCGAAGGATTGAATGTAGGTGCCGAACTGGGCACGAACTTCATCGTCATTGTCAACGATAACCAGATGTCCATTGCCGAGAATCATGGCGGGCTATACCGCAATCTGCAACAGTTACGCGAAACGGAGGGGCAGGCTCCCTGCAACTATTTTAAGGCAATGGGATATGATTATCTCTATGTGAAGGATGGCAATGACGTGGAGCAATTGATAGAGGCTTTCCGTGAAGTGAAGGACAAGAAGCATCCGGTTGTGGTACATATCAATACCTTGAAAGGTAAGGGATACAAATTGGCAGAAGAGCAAAAAGAACGTTTCCATTACAGTGTTCCGTTCGACCTTGAAACCGGCAATCTGACCGGTGAGTCTGGAGAGGGTGAAGACTATGCCGACCTTACCGCCGGTTATTTGTTGCAGGAGATGAAGAAAGACCCGACTGTGGTGGGCATCACCGCAGGTACACCTACGGTATTTGGCTTTACACCGGAGCGCCGCAAGGAGGCAGGGCGGCAGTTCATCGATATGGGCATTGCCGAAGAGCAGGCTGTTGCCATGGCTTCTGCCATTGCTGCCGGAGGTGGAAAACCGGTATTCGGGGTCTACAGCACCTTTATCCAGCGCGCCTACGACCAGTTGTCCCAGGATCTTTGCATCAACAATAATCCTGCACTGATTCTTGTCTTCTGGGGAAGCTTATCGAGTATGAATGATGTTACCCATCTTTGTCTTTTTGATATTCCGGTCATCGGTAATATTCCGAATATGGTTTATCTGGCACCTACTTGTCGTGAGGAGTATATGGCAATGCTGGAGTGGGGCATCCGTCAAACGGAACATCCGGTTGCCATTCGCGTGCCGGCCAATGGGGTTGTCCGCAGGAATGTAGAACCGGAGAAGGATTACGGCAAGACGCTGAACCGTTATGAGGTGTCCCATCGTGGAGAGAAGGTCGCCATATTGGGACTGGGCTCTTTCTATCAGTTGGGCGAAGCCGTGGCTGCCCGGTTGAAGGAAGAGAAAGGAGTGGATGCCACGCTTGTCAATCCTCGCTACATCACGGGTGTGGACGAGGCTTTGCTCGATGACCTGAAGCGCGACCATACACTGGTCATTACTCTTGAGGACGGAGTGCTGGACGGTGGCTTTGGCGAGAAGATTGCCCGTTACTACGGTCCGTCGGATATGAAGGTACTGAACTATGGTGTGAAGAAAGAGTTTATCGACCGTTACGATGTGGAGGAGCAGTTGAAGAAGAACCGGTTGACGGTTCCGCAGATTGTGGAAGATATCTGTAGGATTTGGTAAGAATTGAAAAAGGAGATGCATCAAACTGCATCTCCTTCTTTTATTTATTTAATACCCAGTTTCTTGGCAATATCCTTAGGCAGTGCATCCTTGTGCACAATGATGTTCATTGTTTTATAGCGCACGAAAGCTTTGGAAGCATACCACAGTCCTTTGTACTTTCCGGCTTCACCCCAAGAGTTCTTTACCATATAGTATTCGTTGCCTTCCTGGTCTTTGGCTATACCGTAAATCAGCATACCGTGGTCGTCAGTAGTTTCCCAGTTGTCGTATGCCAGCTGGCGCTCTTCTTGTGTGCACCACTTCTGCGGTTGAGGCTTGCTGTTCAGTTTCTTTTCTTCGGGTTTCATTTTCAGCCAGTGTGCCATGTCCGAACCGCTCAGTTCTTGCACCTTTTCTGCATCGGGCATTACGGCTATACCGTCGCGTGTGAAGCCTTGTTCGCTTACGTCACTACCCCATGCAATGGTGTAACCCTTATTGATAGCGTTGTCAAACACTTCCATCAACTCGTCAATAGGCAAGTTGTAGGAAGAAGCCCAACGCCAGTTGTCTTGTATTTCCAGGACGAACGGCTGGTAGAAGGGATGGTGGGTATAGGAAGTCAGTGAGATATAGTCATCTGCATTCAGTCCGGTAGATTCATAGAAAGACTTCGGAGTATATTCCTTGCCTTTGTAGGTGAACTTCTCGGGACGTTCGCCCAGATAAATATCGTGGATAGCGGTAATGGCTTTCTTCCAGAGCGGGTTCTTGTCTTGGTCTGTTTGCAGGCTGCGGTGTTTTCCCTTGGCAATGGCTGCCACTACGGCATCAGATACGGCTGTCAATTCGGTGTGGTTGCTCAGCGTGTCGCCATACATAACGCCCGGACGCATTTCCTCTTCGGGCACCAGACCAAAAGTTTTCATACCATAAATTACATCGTAGAACGAACCGCCTTGTGAGAACGAAACGTCACCATGTGTACGCACTGCCTTGTCGGCACGGTCCAGATAGGTGTTGTGTACGATAAACATTTCAGAAAAGTCGTATTCGCCTTTGCCCATGCGGAGCAGTTCGGATTCGATGAATGCCAGTCCGGAATAGCACCAGCATGTACCGGCACGGTTCTGGTTCTTAACAGAAGTGATAGGATTTTCTTTTACGGTCGTAAAGATGAAACCTTCCTCTTTCGGAGTGTCTTGTGCTATTGTGTTTAAACTTAATAAACCCAATGCAGCCATCAGTATTGATTTCTTCATCATAATTAAAATGTTATAGATTTATTGTTGCAACTGCAAATATAGGTAGAATATCGTAAACAAAAGCTATCTTTGAAGCGTTAATTCCGACACTTATGGAGAAAATAATACGTATCGACGACCATAGCGGTCTTGTTTTGGAGGGCGGCGGTATGCGCGGCGTCTTCACTTGCGGTGTGCTCGACAGCTTTATGGATCGTGGCATTCGCTTTCCCTATACCATCGGCGTCAGTGCCGGAGCCTGCAACGGACTTTCTTATATGTCCGGTCAGCGCGGGCGTGCCAAGTACAGCAATATCGACTTGCTGGAAAAATACAATTACATCGGATTGAAGTATCTGTTGAAGAAGCGGAATATCATGGATTTCGACTTGTTGTTCCAGGAGTTTCCGGAACACATACTTCCCTACGACTACGAGGCATACTTTCATTGTCCCGAACGTTATGTGATGGTAACTACCAACTGCGAGACGGGCGAAGCGAACTATTTTGAGGAGAAGCGGAGTAAAGAGCGCGTCATTGATATTGTGCGTGCTTCGAGCAGTCTGCCGTTTGTCTGTCCCATTACCTACGTGGACAACATCCCGATGCTGGATGGAGGTATTGTGGACAGTATCCCTTTGATGCGTGCCCGTCAGGATGGATTTACCAATAATGTAGTGGTGTTGACGCGCAATCATGGGTACCGTAAGGAAATTCAGGGAACGAAGGTTCCACCTTTTATATATAAGAAATATCCGCTATTGCGTGAAGCCATCAACCGCCGCAGTATTGTCTATAATCAACAGTTGGAGCAGGTGGAACGGATGGAAGCCGCCGGGGAAATCGTTGTGATCCGTCCACAGAAGCCGGTAGTGGTAGACCGCATCGAGCGTGACATCAAGAAGCTGACGGAGCTTTATGAAGAAGGATATCGGTGTGCGGAACAGTTTGCTTTTCGTTTTTGATTCTGAGAGAGTATACTATGAGAGCTGGTGCAATTAGCATCTGCTCCCATATTGTTTTCATTCTTTTCTATTAATTTGCTGCTAAAGCTAAAGTTTATTTAGCAAAAAACACGCGTAGAATACCTTTAGAAAGGGGATGTATCAAAAATACCACCTTTCGTAACATTTGTTATAGGTGCAAATCCTGGTTTCGCTTAATTTTGCTGACACAAAACTCAATTGCAGAATTGGTTTATTATTAACTTTAAATTAATAGATATGTTGAAAAGCATTAGTCTCAGGCTTTGCACACTAATTGTGCTTCTCTTTGCGGGCATCTATTCCTCTGCCCAGCAAGTCCAGGTAAAAGGTACTGTCGTTGAAAAATCGAGTGGTGAATCCATTATCGGTGCTTCTGTCATGGAAGTAGGTTCCAACAGTAATGGAACAATTACGGATATTGACGGAAATTTCACTCTGTCTGTAGCTTCCGGTGCCACATTGTCTGTATCCTATATAGGATATAAAGCCGTTACAGTAAAGGCACAGCCCACTTTACGCATTGAGTTGACGGAAGATTCCCAGTTGATTGATGAAGTAGTAGTGACCGGCTATATGTCCGAGAAGAAGGCCAGTTTGACTGGTTCGGTGGCTGTGGTCAAGATGAAGGATGTAGCAGATATTCCTACGGGAAATGTGTTGTCGAGCTTGCAGGGACGTGTTGCCGGTATGAACATTACGACTGACGGCACACCGGGCGGTGGAAATACTTCTACATTGGTCCGTGGTAAGTCATCTTTCCGAAATGATGCCAATTCCCCGCTTTATGTCATTGACGGTGTGATGACCCGTGAGAACATCTCGTCTATCCTTTCTTCCAATGATGTAGAATCCATTCAGGTATTGAAGGATGCCGCTTCCGCTTCTATTTATGGTGCACAGGCTGCCAATGGTGTGATTATCATTACTACCAAACGTGCCAAGAAAGGGGAGACCCGTGTGGATTTTGATATGTCGTTGACTTTGCAGACCTATCAATGTGGCTTTGATATGTTGAATGCAGATGAGTGGGGCCAGGTTTATTGGTCGGCTTATAAGTATGCCAATAATGGAGCTACGCCAAGCAGCGAAATATATGGTAATGGTGCAACTCCCCAACTTCAAGACTATATCGGCCTGAATGGAGCTAAAGTACATGCCGTTGATACGGATTGGCGCGATGTGGTTTATCGCACTGCCTTGATGCAGAATTATAGTGCGACACTTTCAAAGGGCTCTGACAATGGTGCCTTCTCGTTAGCGTTGAACTATCTCGACCATGACGGTCTGGTAGAGAATACGAATTTCCAGCGTATCAATACCCGCATCAGTTCTAACTATCATTATCTTGACAATCGCTTGCGCATCGGCGAGAACGTTGCCATCAATCGTTGGACACAGACCCTCAGTCCGGCCGGTGTAGATGAGAATGCCATCAAACAGCATCCTGCCAAGACGGTTTATGATGAGAATGGCAATTATAACGATGCCATCAATGATGTTTTGGGTGATGCCCCCAATATGGCACGTTTGTTGGAGAATGAAAAACAGAACAAACATGATTACTGGCGTGTCTTTGGTAATGCATTCCTTGAAATTGAACCGATTAAGAACCTGGTGCTGAAAACCAATTTCGGTATGAATTATTATGATGAAACCAACAAAACTTTTGAGCCGGCATGGGCACGCGATGAGGTCAATAAGCTGACTCAATCATCCAACAAAAGACTGGATTGGGTATGGACCAATACCGTGACTTATAGCAAAGCTTTTGGAAAGAACAATCTGACTGCACTTCTTGGTACAGAAGCCAAGAAGAACCATTCGGAATCCATGTTCGGTTATGGTACGGGACTGGCTGTAGAAGATGAAGATTATATTTATCTCGACGGTGTGACTGCCGGTAAGAATGTAGGTGCCGGTGCTTCCAATTATGGTATGGTGTCTTACTTTGGTAAAGTGAACTATGATTATGAAGGACGGTATTTGGCCTCTGTTACGGTGCGCCGTGATGCTTCTTCCCGCTTGGCAAAGGGTAATAATGTGGATTACTTCCCTTCAGTGTCGGCAGGCTGGCGCATTTCAAGTGAGAAGTTTATGGAAGCGACCAGGGATTGGTTGGCTGATTTGAAACTACGTGCTTCATGGGGTGTCAATGGTAACGATATTATTGATAATGAGGCTCCCTATACAAAATACTTGATTAGTCTGAAGGATGCAAGCTACAACATGAACGGTGATGGAACGACTTTGGCTCCCGGTGGTTACAAAGTGAGGTCTACCAATCCCGATTTGAAGTGGGAGAGTACAAGACAGCTCAATATCGGTGTGGACGCCGCTTTCCTGAACGGACGTCTGAGTGCTTCTCTCGATTATTTTGATAAGAAGACAAGTGATATGCTTGTGGAGAAACCGTATATCGCTGTCATTGGCGAGGGTGGTTACTGCTGGTATAATGGTGGTACGATGAACAATAAAGGTTTCGAGATGGCACTGACCTGGAATGATAAGGTAAAGGATTTCCAGTATAATGTAGCATTCAACCTTTCATATTACAAAAATGAAGTGACAGAGCTGACGGAAGAAATTTACTATACTTATGGTGGCGGTAATGGGGTTGACAAGACTTTGGTTGGCCAACCGTTCGGTTCATGGATGGGCTTCAAGACAGATGGAGTGTTCCGTACCCAGCAGGAGGTGGATGAGTATAAATCCAAATATAATGTACAGTTTGGCGCTCCCGGAGTAGGACGTATCAAATACGTGGATGCTGATGGTAACGGTACGATTGATACGAACGACCGTGTATGGTTGGGTTCTGACAATCCGAAAGTGATTGCAGGTCTGAATCTTGGGGCATCTTGGAAAGGCTTTGACCTCAGCATGTTCTTCAACGGTATGATTCGTGATGCCTATAACAACTCCAAATATTATACGGATTTATTCCAATGCTGGACCGGTAATCACTCTACCCGCCTGCTCGATGCCATGCATGCTTACGAGAACTTTGAAAAGACGGGTGTTTACAATAGCAGTGTACCTGCTTTGACCACTCTTAACAGCAACAATGAGCACGAAGTATCTGAGTTCTATATTGAAAATGGTTCGTATATCAAGCTGAAAAGTCTGACATTGGGTTACACGCTTCCTAAAGCAGTTCTCGACAAGATGAAGATGCGTCATGCGCGCATTTATTTCCAGGCTCAGAATTTGTTTACGATTACCGGTTATACAGGTGCCGACCCTGAAGGTCTGGGTTATCCTTATCCGTTGCCCCGTACGTTCTCTTTGGGATTATCATTTGGTTTCTAAACTTTAAAACTATACTATCATGAAATTGAAACATTTATATATGCTTGGCGTAGTAGCGCTGATGACTGCAAGCTGTAATGAAGACCGTTTCCTGGATTTGAAGCCCCAGGGTAGCTTGAATGAAGATATTATGACTTCTACAGAAGGTGCCGACCTTTTGGTGAATGCCGCGTATGCAGCTTTGGGTGGTCCCGAAGGACAGAGCTGGAGTGTATGGTGTCATCCTACTTCCAATTGGACCTATGGTGAGGTACGTTCGGATAATGCCTATAAAGGCGGTGGTGGTGTTGGTGACCTTAATGAAGTGCACCGTATGGAGACATTTGATATGGATGCAACCAATGGATTTCTGGACAGCAAGTGGTACCATCTATATTGCAGTGTACAGCGTTGTAACTCTGCATTGCGCGTTCTGAATGCTGCAACAGATGAGCAGGTGAACGGACGTGTATCCCGTATTGCGGAGATGAAAGTGCTTCGTGCCCATTATTACTTTGAATTGAGCCGCCTTTTCAACAAGATACCTTATTTTGATGAGAACGTTGAGATTTCCCAATATCCGGATATTCCGAACAATGAGTTTACCCGTGACGAGATTCTGAGTATGCTGGCCAAGGAGATGCTTGATGCCGCCGAACTGCTTCCTGCATCACAGTCGGAGGTAGGGCGTATTCATAAATACATAGCACTGGCCTATGCGGCTAAAATCAAGCTGTACCAAGCGTATCAGCAAGATGAGACTACGCATGCCGTAACTTCCATCAATAAAGAGCTGCTGAGGGAAGTCGTTTCGCTTTGCGACCAAGTGACTGCCAGCAACCGTTACGGTTTGCTTGACGATTTCCAGGGATTGGATTTAGTAGCTAATGAAAACGGTAAAGAGTCTGTTTTTGCCATTCAATATTCCATGAATGACGGTACCGAAAGTGCCGGCCGCATCAACTGGAGCAATCTGTTGAATTCTCCAGGTGGAGGCAGCCCTTACGGAGGTGACGGTTTCTTCCTGCCCAGCCAAGACCTGATTAATGCTTATCAGACAGATGCAAACGGTCTGCCCGATTTTAATTATCAGTCAAAGTCTGATTATAGTTGGGCGGTATTGAACAATGGGGTTTATACTTTACAAAACACGACTCCCAATGTAGACCCGCGTCTCGATTTTGTTGTGGGCCGTCCTACTATAACTTGGAAAACTTACCCAGACAAGACGTGTGAGGGATGGGTGCGTGATAAGGAAACTTATGGCTATAATTGCGCGAAGCGCTTCTGGGTTTCTCCGGAAAGTAGTGATATGTTTAATGGCTGGCCTTGGGGGGCTTCACAGTTGAACTGGCAGATTATACGTTACGCGGATATTCTTCTTTGGAAAGCTGAGGCTCTTATTGAACTCAATGAAGGCGATGGACTCGAAACTGCCCGTGATTTGATTAATCAGATACGCAATCGTGCCCGGAACAGCGCCTATGTAAAGGATTTCAACGACCATTCCAAATATGCGGCCAACTACCTTGTCAATCCTTATCCTGCTGATGTCTGGAATCAAGATTATGCCCGTCAGGCCCTCCGTTGGGAAACGCGTCTGGAGAAGGCTTTGGAAGGTGAACGTTTCTTCGACCTGGTCCGTTGGGGCATAGTGGAAACAACCATGAACAAGTACATTACCGCGGAGTCAGACAATCGCATTTATTATGCCAATGCGCACTTTACGGGTGGAAAGGATGAGTATTATCCGGTTCCGAACAATCAATACGGATTTTCTGGAGGCAAGTATGTACAGAATCCCGGTTATGCTCCGTTCAACTAATTATATTTTGAAATGAAAACGCAAGGGAGGGGAAACGTTTGTTTCCCCCTCTTCCTTTAAACAATCTTTTATTATGAAACACTTTGCCTATTCTATATTGGGCTGTCTATTGCTTTCTTTGAATGCAGCTTTTGCTCAAAAAACATGGTCGTTTGACGGGCAGGACCCCTTACTTTCCAGTGACGGCAAGTCATTGTTGAATTTGTACACTATAAAGGAAATACCGGAATTTGTTACCGGAGTCGAAGGTAAAGCCCTTCGTACAGACGGGTATTCCACTTGGATGGATACAACCACGGAAGGAGATGTTTCGTCGTTGTCCGGATGGTTTGCTCTGGAATCTTATCCGACGGATACTGCTGCCTTTATGGGAATCAGAGACATGGCAGGAACATCTGTAGCGGTATGTGTAGACCGTTATGGTGAGTTGCTGTTGGGAATGGGGCAGAATGGCTCATACTCTTACTGTTCATTAAAGACAAAAGTCGACCGTTTCAAGTGGCTGCATGTGGTCCTTGATTTAAGTAATGAATCGGTTTGCCTGAATGGGCAGAGGATGAGTGCAGAGGTATGGCCCCGGAACTTGCAAGATGGTGAAATGATACTTCGGGTAGGTAAGGATTTCAGGGAAAAGAAGGTTTGGATGTACGATGTTACGGCTATAAACGGGTTGATTGACGGGATAAGCTTCACTCCCTTTTCCGATGATTCGTCTGCATGGAGAGACGAGATTGCCTTAGGATTGAAGAAAACTCCGGTTTTGGCTATTCCGGAAACCTGTTTTGCGAAGGACTTCAACCGTCCCCGCTATCATCTGTTGCCGGCTGCCAACTGGACGAATGAGACGCATGGTTTACTTCTTTATAAAGGTAAATATCATATATTCAATCAGAAGAATGCTTCTGCAATCTTCCTGGGGCAGATAAATTGGGGACATTTCAGCAGTCCCGATATGCTTCATTGGACGGAGGAAAAGCCGGCTTTGACTCCTGATGCTGCTTATGACAAGAATGGAATATGGTCCGGGCATGCTGTTATCAATGATGACGATATCCCCCAGCTGATATACACAGCCGGTGGAGACAAGATGGGAGTGGGTATTGCTTTTCCAAAAGATACTGCGTTGATAGAATGGGAGAAATATGCGGGTAATCCGGTTATTGCCGAGAAGCCTGCCGGATATACCCGTACGGACATGCGTGACCAGTATGTCTGGAAAGAGGGTGATGTCTGGTATATGATTATCGGTTTCGGCATTGAGCAGACCGATACACCCCACGGGGCTTTGCTGCTTTATAAATCGGCAGACTTGAAGAAATGGGATTTTGTACATTTGCTGTTTGAGGGCAATCCGGAAGTGGATGACTCCGGTATTTTCTGGGAAATGCCGGTCTTTAAGAAGATGGGCGGCAAATATGTTCTTTTGGTGAATAGGGTTCCTCATAAAGGCATACCTGCGCGTTGCCAGTATTGGATAGGAGATTTCAAGAATGAAAAGTTTATACCGGACAACCCAGTCCCTCAAAATCTGGAGGTCATCAACCGCTTGCTGTCCCCCTCTGTTGTTGAGACTCCGGAAGGGGATGTTGCTGCCATTGCCATTATACCCGATGAAATAGGAGGGGAGGCCACTTATGAACAAGGATGGGCACATCTCTACAGTATGCCCAGAAGATGGCAGCTGAAAGATGGGAAACTATGCCAAACACCCCATCCCGTAATGAAACAATTGCGTGAACAATCCACGGTTTATTCCAGGCAGGCATTGACTGCTGCGAAACCGCACATTGTGAGCAGAAGGGAACATCAGCTTGAAGTCAAGGCGACTTTTTATCCCGGTGACGCAAAACGGTTTGGATTTACATTGTGTAAGAATCCGGATAATAGCGAATATAGCCTGATTTATTATGATGTGGAAAAGGAGGAACTTATTGTGGACCAGACGCATTCTTCCTTGCGTGCACACATTCCTTTGAAGCTCCGCAAGGACTGGTATCGGTTGGATACAACCAAGCCGGTGGAGATTCGTCTATTTATAGACGGTTCTGTGGTGGAAGGATTTATTAATGATGAGGATGCATTCACTACAAGAATCTTTCCTCTGAAAGAAAACAGTACGCTATTGGAACTATTCTCTGATGGAAATACAACGGAAGTTGCTGCCGAAGTTTGGAGACTGAAAGATGCAAGGGTAAAGATGAACTTTTAATGAAAATACAGAAAATGAAGATACCTACTATATTGGGTGCACTTTTAGTGGCAGGAACATTGTCTGCCGGTGCACAAATGAATTCAGACAGTTTATACAAAGAGCCTTATCGTCCTCAGTATCATTTCAGTCCGGAGAAGGGATGGATTGGTGACCCCTCGGGATTCATGTACTATCAGGGTAAATATCATATGTACTGGTGGGGCAAAGTCGAATCTACAGATTTGGTACATTACCAACAGATAACCCCTTATGCCATGACCGGAGCGGATGACAATATCAGTTACTTCACCGGTTCTGCAGTCATAGACAAGAACAACACTGCCGGTTTCGGCAAGGGTGCTTATGTGGCGGCTTACACCGTTTTTGAGAAGGACTCCAAGAAACAAGCGCAGGGCATCTCTTTCAGTCATGACGGAAAGACATTTCATTATTACGAAGGTAACCCGGTTTTGGACCTTTGGAGTACGGAATTCAGGGACCCTACCGTCTTCTGGCACGAGCCGACCCAAAAATGGGTGATGGCTGTAGCCAAGGCCCTGGAGAAGAAAATAAAGTTTTATACCTCTCCTGATTTGAAGAGCTGGACTTGGACCAGTGATTTCGGCCCTGCCGGTGACAGTGAAAAGTCTTGGGAGTGCCCGGATTTATTCCAGTTGCCGGTTGACGGGGATTCTGACAAGAAAAGGTGGGTGATGGTCGTATCTGTAAACTGGGCGCAAGAACAATACTTTATAGGAGACTTCGACGGCACTTCTTTTAAGCTGATGGAGAACCATCCTGCAGAGCCTCTATATGTGGACAAAGGGCTGGACTTTTATGCATCCCGCACATTTCAGGATTTTGACGGAACGTTGGATTCCAAAATTTCGATAGGCTGGGTTGCAACCTGGGACTATGCACCGGTAGCTCCATCGAGGTATGGGAAGGGCTTCTGGTCTATTCCCCGCAACCTGGAACTGAAGACATACAAGGAAGGTGTGAGGCTGGTACAGAAGCCGGTGGAACAGTTGCAAACACTTCGCCATAAGCCTGCATCGGTGAAACGTGCTTTATCGGTGGGAACACAGAGGTTACCCGGCTTTGTTCCCGATGAGAATGTCTACGAACTCGATGCTTCGTTTTCTACTGACGTATCCAACACCTTTGGCTTGAATTTGTGTGTGGGTGAAGGGCGCAAAGTGGTGGTCAGCTATGATACGGATTCACATAATCTGGTGATTGACCGTACCCATTGCTCCGATGTGCAGATTCCTAAATTCAGCCGTATGGCATATGCCAGGGTGGAACCGGTAGATAATAAGATACATTTGCATATATTTGTAGACAAATCGAGTATTGAAATCTTTGCCAATGACGGGAAGGATGTATTCACATTATTAACCTATCCGGGCGAGGCTCAAACCGGTATCGAACTTTTTGCGCAGAAGAAGGGGACGAAGATGGAGTTGGATGCCTGGATGCTTAAATCAATATGGAGATGAGGAATTTAATTTGTATTATTTTAGACTGAATGTAACATTTGTAGTATGCTTTGAAACAAAAAAGATAGCCTCCTGCTGCTTGGTGGCGTATCTTTGCATGGTAGAAAAACATAATTAATTTAATACCAACAGAAACATGATTCATTTAAAAGACTTTTGGCGGACAATCAGAAGGACGCTTACCGTATTTATATTAGGAACTACCGTGGCTGTCTTCACATGCCAGGCCATAAATCCTCCTTTCGTGATTAAACATCTGGGTGACGGACAGAGTATCGTCCAAATTGACGAGCAGAAGAAGTTTTTGCTGCTGCCGGTGGAAGAGGCTTCTCCGGAGGCAAAATTGTATATGATAGCGGACAATGATGTTGTACGCAGTATGAACGTGCGATTGGCAGTCAATAAGGTTGACTATTTTGTTCCGGTCGATTTGACCGGCTTCGATAATAAACATCTCTCTTTCAACTTCCAGCTTATTCCGGATTCGGCCTTATGCTGGGAAGAAATGAAACTGTCGGATGAATTCGATGTTTCGAACCGGGAGAAGTACCGTCCGGTGTATCATTTCAGCCCGGCTTACGGTTGGATGAATGATCCTAACGGAATGTTCTACAAAGACGGGGTCTACCATTTGTTCTACCAGCATAATCCCTACGGCTCCATGTGGGGGAACATGCATTGGGGACATGCCACCAGTACGGACCTCGTCACTTGGGAACATCACGGAGATGCTATTTCGCCCGATGCGCTGGGAACAATTTTCAGTGGCTCTTGTGTTGTCGACAAGGATAATACGGCCGGGTTCGGTGCCGGTGCCGTCATTGCTTTCTATACATCGGCAAGCGACCGCCAAGTGCAGAGCATGGCCTATAGCCTTGACAACGGAAAGACCTTCAAGAAGTATGCGCGAAATCCCATCCTGACTTCCACGCAGCGCGACTTCCGTGACCCTAAAGTCATCTGGCACGAAGATACCAAGAAATGGATCATGGTTCTTGCCGTAGGGCAGGAAATGGAGATATACTCTTCTGCCGACCTGAAGAGCTGGACGCTGGAGAGCAAATTCGGTGAAGGACAAGGTGCTCACGGCGGAGTCTGGGAGTGTCCCGACCTGCTTGAACTGCCGGTTGAAGGTACGGAACTGAAGAAGTGGGTACTCGTCTGTAACCTCAATCCGGGTGGACCGTTCGGTGGCTCTGCCACACAATATTTCGTGGGGACATTTGACGGAAAGAGATTCGTGAACGAGTCTCCCGCAGTGACGAAATGGATGGACTGGGGAAAAGACCATTATGCAACTGTCACTTGGAGCAATGCTCCTGCAGGACGTGCCATTGCATTGGCATGGATGAGCAACTGGCAATATGCCAACGATGTGCCCACCCGCCAATACCGTAGTGCCAACTCCGTGCCGCGCGACCTTTCGCTCTATACCTCGGAGGGTGAAACCTATGTAAAGGTAACCCCGTCTCCCGAATTGCTGAAACTGAGGGATAAAGGCAGCAAGAAGCGTGCTTTCAAGGTAGACCGCACGTATAATCTGGACAAACTGCTGAATGACAATTCCGGAACGTATGAAATCGAAATGACCATCAAGAACAAGGATGCGGATGTGATAGGATTCCAGCTCTTTAACTCGAAAGGCGAGGAGGTGGAGATGTACTATAACCTGGCGGAAAAGACGTTCACCATGGACCGTACCGAGAGTGGTGAGGTGTCGTTCAGCAAGGACTTCCCTGCAGTGACCGTGGCTCCTGTCGAGGGTGGCAATGAAATGAAACTCCGCTTGTTCGTAGACAAGTCGAGCATTGAAGCGTTTGGCAACGACGGACGTTTTGCCATGACAAATCTTGTATTCCCGTCGGAACCTTACAACCGCATCAGTTTCTATGCTAAAGGTGGAAGCTGCAATGTCACCTCGTTTACTGTGTACAAACTCGGATTAAAATAACAGATAATAATCTTCAGCATGGAAAATACTAAGAATTCTTCCTTGGCAAAGCTCTTTCCGGTCATGCTTTGCTTCTTCGCCATGGGCTTTGTGGATTTGGTGGGCATCGCCTCCAACTACGTGAAGGCCGACTTGAACCTGACCGACTCGCAAGCCAACATATTCCCGTCTCTGGTGTTCTTCTGGTTCCTCATCTTCTCCGTACCTACGGGTATGCTGATGAACCGCATCGGACGCAAGAAGACGGTGCTTCTCAGCCTTGTCATCACGTTTGCCTCTTTGCTTCTCCCGGTTTTCGGAGACGGCTACGTGCTGATGCTGCTCTCGTTCTCATTGCTGGGCATCGGCAATGCGCTGATGCAAACGTCGCTCAACCCGCTGCTTTCCAATATCGTAAGCGGCGAGCGGCTGGCAAGTACGCTCACCTTCGGACAGTTTGTAAAAGCCATTGCTTCGTTTCTGGCTCCATACATCGCCATGTGGGGAGCTACGCAGGCCATTCCGTCTCTGGGCATGGGCTGGAGGGTGCTGTTCCCGGTCTATATGGTTATTGCGGTGATTGCCATTCTCTGGCTGAGCGGTACTTCCATCCGCGAGGAAAAGGAAGAGGGACGCCCTTCCACCTTCGGGGAGTGCCTCGCCCTGCTGGGCAAGCCGTTTATCTTTCTCTGCTTCCTGGGCATCATGTGCCATGTGGGCATTGATGTAGGTACGAATACCACAGCGCCCAAAATCCTGATGGAGCGTCTGGGCATGACGCTGGCCGATGCCGGCTTTGCCACCAGCCTTTACTTCATTTTCCGCACGGCGGGTTGCTTTCTCGGCGCCTTCATTCTTCAGAAGATGGCTCCCCGAACCTTCTTCGGCATCAGCGTGTTATGTATGTTGGCTGCGATGGTAGGGTTGTTCGTTTTCCATGAAAAGACAATGATATACATTTGCATTGCCCTTATCGGTTTCGGCAATTCGAACATCTTTCCGGTTATCTTCTCTCAGGCGTTGCTTGCTATGCCACAAAAGAAGAACGAGGTTTCCGGTTTGATGATTATGGGGCTCTTCGGCGGTACGGTATTTCCGATAGCAATGGGCTTGGCAAGTGATGTTGTAGGACAAAGCGGTGCCGTGGCTGTGATGACGGTAGGGGTAGTGTACTTGTTCTTCTATATGCTGCGTATGAAGCGGTAATCTTTGTTCGCAGGCTGCGGACACATATCCCAAGGCTGCGGATATCTGTCCCAAGGTTGCGGATGTCTATCCCAAGCCTTGGGATAGAGATAATCCTTAGTTCTTAGAGACTTTTTAATAGATAATTGGCAACTTTTCATTCTATAGTTAGGAACTTTTTTATTAGGTTTGCAGTGGGTAGGACATTGAGTTTGCCGTGAATAAAATATATCATTCATTAAACAATATAATATTATGAATAAGATAATAGTAGGTATGGGCGAGGCTCTGTGGGACTGCCTCCCCGAAGGAAAGAAGATAGGCGGTGCTCCGGCAAACTTTGCTTACCATGCATCGCAGTTTGGTTTCGACAGCCGTGTGGTCAGTGCCGTAGGTGCCGATGCGGATGGGGACGAGATTCTGGATGTGTTCGCCCGGAAGGGGCTGCGCACGCAGATTGAGCGCGTGCCTTACCCCACGGGAACGGTGCAGGTGACGCTCGATGCCGTGGGCGTGCCGTGCTATGAGATAAAAGAAGGCGTGGCCTGGGACAACATTCCCTTTACCGACGAACTGAAGCGTCTGGCACTGAACACGCGTGCCGTATGTTTCGGCTCTTTGGCGCAACGCAGTGAAACAAGCCGCATCACCATCAACCGTTTTCTCGACACGATGCCCGATGCGGAGGGGCAACTGAAGATATTCGACATCAATCTCCGCCAAGGGTTCTATACCAAAGAGATACTCTGCGAATCCATGCGCCGCTGCAACATCCTCAAGATAAACGATGAGGAGCTGGTGACCATCAGCCGTATTTTCGGCTACCCGGGCATCGACTTGCAGGACAAATGCTGGATTCTGCTGGCTAAATATAACCTGAAAATGCTTATCTTGACTTGTGGAACGAACGGCAGCTATGTGTTCACTCCGGGAGTGGTTTCCTTCCAGGAGACGCCCAAGGTACCGGTGGCGGACACCGTTGGAGCCGGTGACTCGTTCACGGCAGCCTTCACCGCTGCCATTCTCAGCGGGAAGCAGGTGCCCGATGCCCATAAACTGGCGGTGGAAGTCTCTGCCTATGTATGTACCCAGAGCGGTGCCATGCCGGAATTGCCGGTGGCCTTGAAAGAAAGGCTGGCATAGATTTTTCTTATTCTTTTCACATTTTTCGTTATCTTTGCTCATCTGCAATCTTAAATCAGAGGAAAGTGAAGATGAGACAGCATAACCTTCGGATTTTATTCTTTCTGCTCGTGCTTTGGGGAGTGGCGGTTGCCTGCTCCCGGCGCGAGGCACGTTTCCGTATCGGCGTTTCCCAATGTAGCGAGGATGAATGGCGGCGCCAGATGAACAGTGAGATACTCCGTGAAGCCCATTTCTACGAGGATGTGGAGGTGGACATCCGTACTGCTGTCGACGATAATGACCGTCAGGCAAAAGACATTCGTGAGCTGATAGCCGAAGGGGTGGATCTGCTGATTGTGGCCCCTAATGAAGCCACTCCGATAACTCCGGTTGTGGAGGAGGCATACAACCGGGGCATTCCGGTGATTGTAGTGGACCGTAAAATCCTTTCGGACAAATACACGGCCTACGTCGGTGCAGACAACTACGAGATAGGGAAAGCTGTGGGAGAGTATGTGGCCAATGTGCTGCATGGGCAGGGAGATGTGGTGGAAATCTCAGGTTTGGTGGGCTCCACACCTGCCGTAGACCGTCATCAAGGATTTGTGAAGGCTATATCCGCTTATCCCGGTATCCGGTTGCTGGCCGTTGAAGACGGTGCCTGGTTGCAACTCAAGGCCGGAGAGAAAATGAATACCCTGCTGAGCCGCTTTCCGCATATCGACCTGGTGTATGCGCAGAATGACCGTATGGCGGCCGGAGCCTATGCTGCCGCTGCCCGAGAGGGGCGGGAAAAGGATATGCGGTTCATCGGCATAGACGCCCTGTCCGGCAAAGACTATGGAGTGGAGAAAGTGCTTGCCGGCGAACTGGATGCCACGTTTATATATCCTACCGGTGGCGACCGCGTGATGCAGATTGCCATGGATATCCTGAACAAGCGTGATTTCCCCCGTGAAACTATCCTGGGCACTTCCGTCGTCGACCGCGACAATGCTCTCATCATGAAGATGCAGACCGCCCACATCGGCACCCTGGATGGAAAGATAGAAACCCTGAACGGAAAGATAAACCAGTATTTGGCCAGTTATGCCACGCAGCAGGTTGTCTTGTACGGCAGTCTGTCCGCCCTATTGTTGCTGGTCGGCTTGTTGGTGGCTGTCTACCTCTCCTTGCGTGCCAAGAACCGATTGAACCGTGAACTGTCCATGCAGAAAAAGAAACTGGAGGAACAGAAAACCCAGTTGATACAGCAGAAGGAACTGTTGGAAGTGCAGAAGTCGCAGTTGGAACAGCTTTCCCATGAACTGGAGGAGGCTACGCATGCCAAGCTGGTGTTCTTCACGAATATTTCACACGATTTCCGTACTCCGCTGACGCTGATAGCCGATCCCATAGAGCAGCTTCTTGCCAACCGCACCCTCGACGGACAGCCGCGCCAGCTCCTCGAGCTGATGAAAAAGAATGTGCATATCCTGCTTCGCCTGGTCAACCAGATACTTGATTTCCGGAAGGTGGAGAACGGGCGCATGGAGCTCCATCTCGAACCTTTTGATTTGCTCGACAGCTTCCGGGGCTGGAACGACTCTTTCCGCATGGCGTTGCTGAAGAAACATATTGCTTTCAGCTTTGAGGCATCTCCCGATACGGACTTCCGGATGATGGCGGATGCGGAGAAGATGGAGCGCATTTACTTCAATCTCTTCTCCAATGCCGTGAAGTATACGCCGGAGAATGGGAAGATAGCTATACGCTTGTCAATGACAGAGCAGAACTATAGCTTGTCTGTTTTCAATTCCGGCAGTTACATTTCTTCGACCGATGTGGAAGCTATCTTCGAGCGTTTTTATCAAGTGGACGGACATCAGGCAGGTACCGGTATCGGTCTTGCGCTGGTACGTGCTTTTGTAGAGATGCATGGTGGCAACATTGCGGCACACAGTGATGATAAGGGTACTACCTTCACCGTCACTTTCCCGAAGCAGGATGTTTCGCAGTACCATCCCACCATAGTGACGTTGCCTGCCGAAGAGAAGGACGTGTCGTCCACCCTGATAGATACGGAAGTGAAGGCATGCGAAGAGGTGGTTGAGGCTGATTGTCCTACTGTGCTGGTAATTGACGATAATGCGGATATTCGCACCTATGTGAAGTCACTTCTGTCGAACGAGTTCCGTGTATTGGATGCTGCGGACGGGACAGAGGGTATCCGGCTGGCCATGAAGTATGTGCCGGATGTGATTATCTCCGATGTAATGATGCCCGGTATGGATGGTGTGGAATGCTGCCGCCACTTGAAGGGGGAGTTGCAGACATGCCATATCCCGGTGATTCTGCTGACGGCCTGCTCGCTGGACGAACAGCGTATCCAGGGCTATGATGGCGGTGCCGATTCTTATATTTCCAAACCATTCAATTCGCAGTTGCTCTTGTCTCGTGTCCGCAATCTTATTGCAAACCGCCGTCAGTTGAGGCAGTTCTTCGGAGATAACCAGACTATCGAGAAGGAAGCCATCAGTGATTTGGATAAGGGTTTCGTCTCCCGCTTCAAATCGCTTGTCGAGGAGAGGATGAAAGATGCGGAACTCAATGTGGAGGATTTGGGACGGAATATGGGTATGAGCCGTGTGCAGCTTTACCGTAAGCTGAAATCGCTGACCAACTATTCGCCGAATGAGCTGCTGCGCCAGATGAGGTTGAAAAAGGCTGCCTCACTGCTTGCCTCCTCTGACATGACGGTAGCGGAGATTGCCTATGAAGTGGGCTTTTCGTCACCTTCCTATTTCACGAAATGCTATAAGGAACAGTTTGGGGAGAGTCCTACCGAGTTTCTGAAAAGAAGGGGATAGCTGTTGTCTATCCCCCTTGTTCTTAATACACGTCTGTTTACTTCTGTAAATGATACTGGAACTTATTTCAGTATTTGAGGCAGGTTTTCCCTTCCCCAGAAGTAGTAAACACAGATTCCAATCCAGCTTGTGAGCAGGATGATAATTGCAACTAATAGTTTCTTCACGCCGTCTACCGGCCACTTCATGATTTCAAGTACGGCTTTGACACACAGAACCACACCGATAATCCAAATGATAAATCCAATCATAACCTGTGATATTTAGTATTGTTAATTAAAAACAAATAGAGACTACGCCTTATTCAGGAGCAGCCTCTATTCTTTATTTAGTAATCGGAATTACTCTGTAACTTCAGCGCCCCAATTTTCTTTGGAAAGACGCTTGTAGCTATTGTAACGCCATTTAGCGTTTTCTTCAGCAGCCTTGAACAGCTCGTCGGCCTCCTGCGGATATTGCTTCATTACGGATGCGTAACGAACTTCACCCTTCAGGAAGTCTTGGAATCCGCTCCAATCCGGTTCCTTGCTATCCAGCGTGAACGGATTCTTGCCTTCAGCCTCCAGAGCCGGGTTGTAACGCCACAAGTGCCAGTAACCGCACTTAACGGCCTTTTCTTCCTCTGCCTGGCTCTTGCCCATACCTGCCTTCAGACCGTGGTTGATACACGGAGCGTAAGCGATGATGAGTGACGGACCGGGATATGCTTCTGCTTCACGGATAGCCTTCAGGGTCTGAGCCTGGTCGGCACCCATAGCGATTTGGGCAACGTATACGTAACCGTAAGTAGTAGCCATCAGACCGAGGTCTTTCTTGCGTACACGCTTACCGGCAGCGGCAAACTTGGCGATAGCGCCTACCGGAGTAGCCTTGGAAGACTGACCGCCTGTGTTGGAGTAAACCTCAGTATCCAGTACGAGGATGTTGACATCCTTACCGCTTGCGATTACATGGTCGAGACCACCGTAACCGATGTCGTAAGAAGCACCGTCACCACCGATAATCCACTGGCTGCGTTTTACCAGGTATTGAGACAGACTGGCGATAGTCTTGCAGCTGTCGCACTTGTCTTTGGCAGCTTCTACCATCGGAATAATCTTTTCAGCCAGTTCCTTGCTCTTGTCTGCATCGTACATGTTTTCAATCCAAGCCTGGAATACTTCTTTGTATTCGGCCGGAGTTCCTTCTGCTGCGATGGCATCTTCCATAGCCTTCACGATACGTGCGCGCATCTTTTCGTTGGCAAGCTCCATACCCAGACCGAATTCGCAGAAGTCCTCGAACAATGAGTTTGCCCAAGCAGGACCGTGACCTTTTTCGTTCTTGGTATAAGGAGTAGAAGGTACTGAACCGGAGTAGATGGAAGAACATCCTGTTGCGTTGGCTACCATTTCGCGGTCACCGAACAACTGGGAAATCAGCTTCACATACGGAGTTTCACCACAACCGGAGCAAGCGCCTGAGAACTCGAACAACGGAGTGGCGAACTGAGAGTTCTTCACGTTGGCCTTGATGTCAACCAAGTGTTGTTTGCTCTTCACGTTTTCAGCACAGTAAGTCCAGTTGGCAGCTTCCGGCAATTGGCTTTCGAGGTGCTTCATAGTCAGAGCCTTGCCACCCTTCTTCGGGTTACCCGGACAGACATCGGCACAGTTGCCACAACCCAGACAGTCGAGAACGTCTACCTGAATACGGAATGTCATACCGTCGAATGCTTTACCTACAGCCTTCAGTTGAGTGAAGTTGGCACCCTTCTGCTCTTCAGCATCGAGTACGAACGGACGGATGGAAGCGTGAGGACAAACGTATGCACACTTGTTACACTGGATACAGTTTTCAGCGTTCCATTCGGGAACGAATGCAGCTACACCACGTTTCTCATATTTGGCAGTACCTTGTTCCCAAGTACCGTCTTCGATACCCTTGAATGCAGATACCGGCAATAAGTCACCGTCTTGTGCGTTGATAGGACGAACCACTTCGTTGATGAATGCAGGGTCGTTGTTTTCAGCCTTGGCGTCGTCTGCCAGATTGGCCCAAGCCGGGTCAACGGTCAGCTGCTTGTATTCGCCGCCACGGTCAACAGCTGCATAGTTCTTGTTGACAACATCTTCACCCTTCTTGCCGTAAGACTTAACGATGAACTTCTTCATCTGCTCTACAGCCAGGTCAACCGGAATAACGCCGGTGATACGGAAGAATGCGGATTGCAGGATGGTGTTGGTACGGTTGCCCAAACCGATTTCTTGTGCAATCTGGGTTGCATTGATATAGTAAACAGTGATATTGTTTTGTGCAAAGTACTTCTTCACCTTGTTAGGCAGGTTCTTGGCCAGCTCTTCGCCTTCCCAGATGGTGTTCAGCAAGAAAGAGCCGTTCTTACGCAAGCCGCGGGTTACGTCGTACATGTGCAGGTAAGCCTGAACGTGGCAAGCCACGAAGTTAGGCGTATTTACCAGGTATGTAGAGCGGATAGGAGTGTCACCGAAACGCAGGTGCGAGCAAGTGAAACCGCCTGATTTCTTGGAGTCGTAAGAGAAATAGGCCTGGCAGTGCTTGTCGGTGTTGTCACCGATAATCTTTACGGAGTTCTTGTTGGCACCTACTGTACCGTCAGCGCCCAAACCGTAAAATTTGGCTTCGAACATACCTTCGCCGCCCAATGCGATTTCTTCTTCCTGGGGCAGAGAAGTGAAGGTAACGTCGTCCACGATACCGATAGTGAAGTGGTTCTTCGGCATCGGCATAGCCAGATTCTTGTAAACGGCGAGGATTTGAGCAGGAGTAGTATCCTTGGAACCCAAACCATAACGGCCGCCTACGATAACCGGAGCATTCTCTGCACCGTAGAAACAGTCTTTTACGTCGAGGTACAACGGTTCGCCGTTAGCACCCGGTTCTTTCGTACGGTCCAGTACGGCAATCTTCTTGGCAGTCTTGGGAACGGCGGCAAGGAAGTGCTTGGCAGAGAACGGACGATACAAGTGAACGGCAACCAAACCAACCTTTTCGCCATTGGCAACGAGGTGGTCGATAGCTTCGCGGGCAGCTTCCGTTACAGAACCCATGGCGATGATAACGCGTTCTGCATCTTCTGCACCGTAGTAATCGAACAAACCATACTTGCGGCCTGTGATTTTGGAAATCTCGTTCATGTATTCCTCAACGATAGCCGGAACTGCTTCATAGTAGTTGTTGCAAGATTCACGGTGTTGGAAGAAGTGGTCAGGATTTTCGGCCATACCACGGGCAACCGGGTTCATCGGGTTCAATGCACGTGCGCGGAATTCAGCCAAAGCTTCCTGGTCGATAAGCGGAGCGAGGTCTTCGTTCTCCAACATTTCAATCTTCTGGATTTCGTGAGAAGTACGGAAGCCGTCGAAGAAGTTCATAAACGGAACACGGGCCTTGATGGTGGCTAGGTGGGCAACACCTGCCAAGTCCATAACTTCTTGTACAGAACCTTCGGCCAACATGGCAAAACCAGTCTGGCGTGCAGACATAACGTCCTGGTGGTCACCGAAGATACACAGTGCATGGCTTGCCAATGTACGTGCTGATACGTGGAATACACAAGGCAGGAATTCACCGGCAATCTTGTACATGTTCGGGATCATCAGCAACAGACCTTGTGAAGCTGTGTAAGTAGTAGTCAGCGCACCGGCTTGCAGAGAGCCGTGGACGGCACCTGCAGCACCACCTTCTGACTGCATTTCCTGTACCAATACTGTTTCGCCGAAGATGTTCTTGCGACCTGCGGCAGCCCATTCGTCTACGTATTCAGCCATCGTAGAAGAGGGGGTGATGGGGTAGATGGCAGCTACTTCGGAGAACATATACGAGATATGTGCAGCAGCCTGGTTACCATCACAAGTAATGAATTTCTTCTGTTTAGTCATAACTAAATTGAATTATTTATTTAAGTAAAAAAATCTCTCTCTTAATACAAGAAACCGAATAACCAGAGAGGTATTTGGTTGCCTCGGCCTATTTCTGCCTTATGCAGTACATAAGTAACTCCCGGATTATTCTTTATCTTTGTTCCTTCCGGACAAATCTTGAAAGGCATCACCTCATCTACCATGAACGAGATGTTCTTGTCGCCCTTGTTCACCTTGTGGTCCTTCCACATTGTGTTGGCAAAGAAAGTGTCCAGTACGTCTTGCTCTTCCACCTTGACGGGATAGATGGAATACATCAGATTTGAATTGTGCATCATTATCTTCGACGGCTTCTTGGGGAATTCTTCTCCCTTCGGATAGACCATATTGATGAGTCGTGCGTCTGCCAGATACTTGATGTAATTCATCACGGTGGCACGGGAGGTCTGTATGTCGTTTGCCAGTTGGCTGACATTCGGCGCTTTCGGCCCGTCCACGGCCAACAAATATAGTAATTTCTTTATCTTCGAAAGGTATTTCAGCTCAATTTGTTTGATGAGCAAGATGTCTACTTCCACCATCATGTTCATTGTCTTGAGCAGATTCTCCGAGAAGTTACGCTTTTCGAGGAAGAAAGGGTAGAAGCCGTGGTGCATATAGTCCTGCATGTAGTCCAATGGACGTACTTTGGAGAGGATGCCTTTGGCTATCTGTTCGTGGTTGCTCAAGATTTCTTCCAACGGATAGGCGTGGAACTTCATGCCCGTCTGCAGGTTCAGGTATTCGCGGAAGGAGAAGCCGCGCAGGTTGTAGCTCTTCACGATGTCGCGCAACTCCATATTCTCCTCTTTCAGGCGCATCACGGACGAGCCGGTGAACACGATTTTCAGGTTGGGGAAGCGGTCGTAGCACATACGCAGTTCCTTGCTCCATTCCGGGTACTTGAATACCTGGTCTATCAACAGCACTTTTCCTCCGCGACGCTGGAATTCGGCGGCGAACTCCACGATGCCATGTCCGGAGAAGTAGAAGTTGTTCATGTTGATGAAGAGGCAGGAGCGGTCTGTGCCGAATTTCTCTTTGGCATATTGCAGCAAGAAAGTGGTCTTACCTACGCCTCTTGTGCCTTTGATACCGATAAGACGGTCATTCCAGTCTATTTCGTCCATGAGGTCGCGGCGTACGGGGGCATTGGTATGCTCTACGAGATAAGCGTGTGTACGGTAAAATGCTTCCATGCTTTAAATTCGGTTTATCGGGCGACAAATATACGGCTTTTTTATAGATTTGCAAAGTAGAGATGGCAAAATATTATATAACTTTGCACTCTCATACAAAACGTGAGTAATTGGTTAACATTTGAAAGATGAAACTTTATGTGTTCAATCCTGATGCAGATATGGCATTGGGAAATAATGAAGAAAATTATATGGCGCCCGCTACCATCCGCCGTATGGCTGAAGACTTGGCTTTGTTGCCGATTTGGTATGCCCAGCCGGGTAGTGGGGTACTGGCCTCTTCCGCCTATAATGCAGATTATCTGAAACAGATGCAACAGTTGTTCCGGCTGGATGTGCATTTGGTGACAGAGCCGGAGCTGCCCGATTATGCTGATGTGCGGGTAATGCCTTGGGGATGGAACCCCGCTATCCGTAAACGGATGTTGAAAGGCGGTGTTCTGGAAAAAAATCTTCCTACGCCGGATGCTTTGGATAAATATCGTATGAAGGCTGCCCGTAGTAACGCTTTGGCTTTTCGCGCACTTTTCTATTTCAATAAAATAGATTATACTTGTGGTGACGGTTGTTGCTTGGTGGAGGCTGATGGTAGAATGACGGATATCTCTCCGGATATTGTTGATCGTTACAAGGAGGGATGTGTGTTCAAATCACTTTGGTCGGGAAGTGGAAAGGGATTGTGTTGGTGCCGTCATGGCTTTACGAAAAATGTTTCCGATTGGTGTAGTAGGGCGCTGAAAGAAAATAGAGGTTTTGTGATGGAGCCTATATTTAATAAGGTGGAAGACTTTGCCATGGAATTTTATTCGGATGGTCGGGGAAAGCTTCTTTTTGTCGGCTATTCCCGTTTTGTTACGGATGACAAAGGGGCATATCGTGGTAATATCCTTACTTCGGATGAGCAAGTGGAGGAATGGATTCAGCAATATGTACCCTTTGAAGCATTTGTACGCATACGCAATATGATGCAGAAAGCATTGGAAACGAGTTATGCTACATCTTATATGGGTTTCTTGGGTGTGGACATGATGGTCTGCCGTCAGAAGAAAGGGCATCCGTATGCCATCAACCCCCATGTCGAAATAAATCTACGGATGAATATGGGAATCGTTTCCCATGTGCTTAGTGATCATTTCATTGTCCCCGGTGGGGAGGGACGTTTCTCCATTGATTGTTTTCCGACCCATGAAGCTTTGATGGAGCGGCATGAGCAGGATATGCAAAGCTATCCGCTGGTGGTGAAGGACGGCAGGGTTGTTTCCGGCTATCTGCCTCTGGTACCGGTCACTCCGAAGAGCCGTTACCGGGCTTTTGTCTGTGTCACTGCTGCTGAATAGCTTCGCTTTCGTTTCCGCAACGGTCTATGGCTGTCACGGCAAAATATTTTCGGGCAGTCCACGGGCGGATGGGGGCATAGGTATATTCCGTGCCTTGTACTCGTTGTGCCAGGATATTCTCCGGATTGGAGGTATCTACGGGATAGGTGTCCGAACCGTAGATTACATACATCGGAGCATTCCGCTTGTCATTGTCCGTGGCGGGTTGCCAGCTTAGTTTCCAATAGCCGTTTTCCGGTGTTTCCACCGTGAGTCCGGCGGGAGGTGTAGGAGCTACATTGTCTATCCACGGCATGGCGGGTTGCAGGGCCGGGGCGGTATAGAAGTCTTCTTCCAGCGCATCATAAAGCCCTTGCGTATTGTCCATCAGATACTTCACGCGGTAGTGTGCCTCGCCCGCCAGACCGTGGGCGCGGATAAAGTGCATCTGCCGTTCAATCTCGTCCAGCGTCCAGTTCCCTTCGCTGGGGTCGAGGAAGTAGATGCCCAGACCGGGAATGATTTGGCGTCCGTTACTTTGTTCCTGCCAGTCGAGGGCAAAGGGATAGAAATGATTGCCACGGAAATAGAGCATCGGATAAATCTGGTCCTGGATGCCCTCGCCCAGCCAACCCTGCACGTCTTGATAGACGGTGTGGAAGGCATTCCAGCCACGGGAGGGGTAGCGGGAAGTGTCTTTGTATTTTCCTACCGGGCAGGTGCTGACCTTTACCCAGGGTTTCATGGCTTTTACACCTTTATATATATAGCGTACTATTTCCGTCAGGTTGTCTCTGCGCCATTGGGCAAGGCTGCGTCCTTTGCTGTATTTGCGGTAGTCGTAGCTGTCGGGAAAACGGGGGGCGTTTTCCGGATAGCGCAGGTAGTCGAAGTGTATCCCGTCTACATCGTAGCGTTCCACCACTTCGCGGACAAGGCTCATCAGGTACTCTTTGGTTTGCGGATGTCCGGGATTCAGGAAGTATTCGCGTTTGTAGGGTACGCAGATGGCGCGTTTCTTTTTGGTGACGGACTCTTTACCGAGGGCGGCTACATGCTTGCGGTTGCCCAGAGGGATGGTCACCATCCAGGCATGGCACTCCATACCGCGCTTGTGGCATTCGGCTATGGCAAAAGCCAGCGGATCGTAGCCGGGGTCGCCGCCCACCTTTCCGGTCAGTATGGAGTTGTAGGGCTCGATGGCTGATTTGTAGAGGACATCTCCCCGTGTACGGGTCTGGAACAGTACTGTGTTGAAATTGGCGGCTTTCAGTCTGTCCAATATTTCAATCAGTTCGGCCTGTTGCTTGCGGATGCCTTCGGGCGAAGTGGCGCGTGTCTGCGGCCAGTCCAGGCCATAGACGGCGGTTATCCAGGCGGCACGCACTTCATGCTTGGGCGGTTGCGCAGCCAGTGGCAGCAAGACGGCCATATATAGTAAAATGGAAATAATTCGTTTCATTTTTCTCTTTTCTTCTTTATTTCTGTCATATTTCTCGGCGAAGATAAGCAAAACACCCGATTATTTTGTGCTGTTTACTTGGAAACTGTTACATTTGCATACATTAAAGATATTAACACGCCATGATTACATTTACGCTTTGCCTGCTGGCGTTGATAGCCGGCTATTTTATCTACGGACGCTTCATAGAACGCGTCTTTGGTCCCGATGACCGCAAAACACCCGCCCTTACCAAAGCCGATGGTGTGGATTACATTCCACTGCCTACTTGGAAAATCTTTATGATACAGTTTCTCAATATTGCCGGGTTGGGACCTATCTTCGGTGCCATCATGGGAGCCAAGTTCGGTACGGCATCCTATCTGTGGATTGTACTTGGCAGTATCTTTGCCGGTGCAGTGCACGACTATCTTGCCGGTATGCTCTCCTTGCGGCATGACGGGGAAAGCCTGCCGGAAATCATCGGACGCTATCTGGGGCTGACCACCAAGCAGGTGATGCGCGGCTTTACCGTCATCCTGATGATATTGGTGGGAGCTGTCTTTGTGGCAGGGCCGGCCGGACTGCTTGCCAAGTTGACCCCCGACAGCTTGGATACCACCTTCTGGATTATTGTTGTTTTCGCTTATTATATCTTTGCCACTTTGCTGCCGGTAGATAAGATTATCGGTAAGATATACCCGCTGTTCGCCGTTGCCCTGCTGTTCATGGCGGTCGGTATTCTGGTAATGCTTTACGTCAACCATCCTGCATTGCCGGAGATATGGGACGGATTGCAGAACACGCATCCCGATGCGGTTGCATTGCCCATCTTCCCCATCATGTTCGTCAGCATTGCCTGCGGTGCCATCAGTGGCTTCCATGCCACGCAGAGTCCGCTGATGGCACGTTGCATGACAAGCGAGCGCCACGGACGCCCCGTTTTCTATGGGGCAATGATAACCGAAGGCATTGTAGCCCTGATATGGGCTGCCGCCGCCACTTATTTCTTCCACGAGAACGGGATGGGGGAGACGAATGCCTCTATCATTGTAGACGCCATTACAAAAGACTGGCTGGGTGCCGTAGGTGGTGTACTGGCCATTCTGGGTGTTATTGCCGCGCCTATTACCAGTGGCGACACGGCTTTCCGTTCAGCGCGCCTCATTGTGGCGGATTTCTTGGGAATGGAACAAAAATCCATGCGTCGCCGTTTATATATATGCATCCCGATGTTCCTGGTAGCCATTAGCTTGTTGCTTTACAGCCTGCGGGACAAGGATGGATTTGACATGATTTGGCGTTATTTTGCCTGGGCCAATCAGACTCTGTCCGTCTTTACGTTGTGGGCCATTACGGTCTATCTGGTACGCGAGAAGAAAGGACGTTATTATTACGTCACCTATTTCCCGGCATTATTCATGACGGCTGTGTGTACCACTTACATCTGCATTGCTCCCGAAGGTTTCGGGCTCGGTCCGAATTATGCGCTGGGCGTAGCCTTGATAGCTGTTGTGCTGGCTGCTATTTGGTTTAATATTTGGTATTTTAAGACGACTAAAAAACTTTGGTAATGAAGAAAATCAAGAAATCTACCGGGCTCACGTTGGCCCTGCTTATTTACGTTTCTGCTACTGCCGCTTATTTCCTTCCCCGCAATACGGAAATCAGCGATACTGAGAAGTATGTCACCGTAGCTGCTTCGTACCTCATTGTATTTGTGCTGTGGCTGGTGCTTCGCAAGAAGGAGGCGCTGCAACGCAAGCGATTCGAAGAAGACAATAAACAACATTGATTATTTACTCAAAAAACAGAACAAGATGAAAAAACTGGCATTATTCGTTTGCTTGCTTGTTGTCACAGTGGCAGCTCAGGCACAGTTTGAAAAAGGTAAGTGGATTTTGAACCCGTCCATCACCGGTTTGGAATTTTCTCATGACACGGGAACCGACAAGACAAGTTTTGGCCTTGAAGCCAAGGGAGGTGCTTTCCTGCTCGACAACATCGCCTTGCTGGTGCATGCCGGAGCTGCTTGGAATACCGGAGGATCTGACCTCGATGTCTATACGCTGGGTGTAGGCGGACGTTATTATTTCGACAAGATTGGCGTGTATCTGGGTGCCGATGTCAATGTGGACCGTTGGGATTGGGGACACGATTTGGATGATACCAAGTTCTCTTTCGGTCTGGAAGCCGGTTATGCGTTCTTCCTGACGCGTACGGTAACCATTGAGCCTGCTGCTTATTGGAACATTAACGACGACCGTTCTAAATTTGGTCTGAAAGTAGGTTTCGGATTCTATTTCTAATCTCATTTTGCTACTACCACAGAGTTTGTTTTTGCAAAACATCTGTCATGCTATCACGCGGAGGGGTATATTCTATTGATTACAAATACCTTACCGCGTGATAGATAGGCGTGATAGATAAGAATCGTTACACTTATCTGTCACGCCCATTTCGTTTCCATTTCAATTGTACTGCATACTTCTTTCATTGGCGCTATTATCTTAGTTATCAGTTCTTTCCTACTGCAAAGTTCTGCACGCTTTTTGCAGTGTCACTGCATGAGGCTTGCAGTAGCTCTGCAATACGGTTGCAGTCGTACTGCAATGGGCGTGCAGCAGCACTGCAAAAGGAATGCAGTGACTTTGCAGTGGCGATGCAGTGTCTTTTAGCCGTAATCTTTTCTATTCTCATACCGTTATTACATGTATTCCTAATATAGTCTTATGAGATTAGGGGTTCTATTTTTGATTATGATTGCGAAAATGAGTATATTTGATGCTATGGACTTGAAATACAAAATGCTATGAACAGAGTTTGTTTTCTCCTATTGCTTTGTTGCCTTTCATCCTGCAAGATGAATAAGACGGAACGCGTAGAAATGCCTGAAGATTCTGTAGATACGGTAGGGTTAGACCGACGGTTGCAGGAAAAATCAGTGAGCGATAGCCTCAAGATAGGGCTCGTGGATGACGGTGACTGCTTGCAAAAACAATTGCTTGCCATTCACGACGAACTGAGAAAGCGGTTGGAAAACACAACCTACACACACATCCGGAGGAATGTGACCGGATATGGGGTGGGGATGCATTGCATAGATATAGATTTGATTGTGAATACTCCTGAAAAACGGAAAGAGTTCCGGGAGGAGATAATGGACTCCCCCGTTTTCTGTTTTCATGGTGTAGAAGTCCCCGTCATCAACGAGAGAGTAGGCAGGAATCATATTCGTGGCATCCATATCCGTCCCGAATATCCAGTCTTTTCAACGAAAGCGCCTCATGCGACATTCATCCTCAGCAATCACAGTGGCGGAGATTTGACCTGCGGCGAGCATTACTACCTGACGTTCGAAGACGAAAAAGGTACCTGGCGGGAATTGCCGATAAACGCTGCCTTTTGGGACATCGCCTATGTGCTGCGGGATGGGGAGGAAAGGGTTATGAAAGCCTCTCTTTATCCGGATGTGCATCCCAACAAGCCGGGACGCTACCGTTACTTTTATGAGATAACCATCAGGAGGAAACCTGTCTTGATGATGGCTGAGTTCAGATTGACGGACAATGAGGAAGAATGGAGAACGGCGGAAAAGACATCTCTTCCCCCTTATGTTTCGGATGCAGGGAAGGGCGGGAGCCCACAATTGATAACGGAAGAGCCAATGGAAGAACCGGTCTATAAAGTAGTGGAAGTGATGCCCGAGTTTCCGGGAGGTATGAAAGCCTTAATGGATTTTATTCAAAAGAATATCCGTTATCCGGAAGAAGCCCGTAAGAATGGCATTCAAGGAAGAGTTGCTGTCAGCGTGGTGATTGACGAGAATGGTCGTGTGACGGACCCCGTTATTATGCGCAGCAGGTATCCTGCCCTGGATGAGGAAGCATTACGGATTGTAGAATTGATGCCACAATGGAAACCGGGGATGCAGCAGGGTAAAGCCGTGAAGGTGGAATTTACTTTTCCGGTTACTTTTAAATTGGAGTAGTAGCACCCGGTAAGATTAAGCACAAAGACACGGAGGCATAGAGTTTTATTCTTTTTCCTTGAATTTAATATCTCTGTGTCTCCGTGCCTCTGTGTTCTATTTAAGGAAGCGAGGGGTGTAATTTCTCTTGCAAGAATTGTCCCGTATAACTTGCCGCACACTTCGCCACTTCCTCCGGTGTACCGGTAGCTACGATGTTTCCTCCTTTGTCCCCTCCTTCGGGCCCCAGGTCTATCACATGGTCCGCACACTTCACCACATCCAGATTATGTTCGATGATGACAATGCTGTGCCCGCGGCGTATTAGGGCATCGAAGGCTTCGAGCAGTTTCTTGATGTCATGGAAGTGTAGTCCGGTGGTCGGTTCATCGAAGATGAACATGGTCGGGTCTGCTTTCTCCTGGCTGAGGTAGAAGGCGAGTTTCACGCGCTGGTTCTCTCCACCTGAGAGGGTGGAGGAGGCTTGCCCCAGTTTGATATATCCCAAACCTACATCCTGCAAGGGTTGCAGCTTCTTCACAATCTTTTTCTGTCCGTGTTGCGTAAAGAATTCGATGGCTTGGTTTACGGTCATCTCCAATACGTCGTAGATATTCATGTCGTGGAACTTCACTTCCAGCGTGTCTGCCTTGAAGCGTTTGCCGTGGCAGGATTCGCATTCCAGTACAAGGTCTGCCATGAATTGCATTTCCACAGTGATGGTACCTTCACCCTTGCATTCTTCGCAACGGCCGCCTTCGCTGTTGAAGCTGAAGTATCCGGCACTGTATCCCATCTGCTTGGCAAGTGGTTGGTCCGCCCATAGTTTACGGATTTCATCGTAGGCCTTGATGTAGGTCACGGGGTTACTTCTCGATGACTTCCCGATAGGATTCTGGTCAACAAACTCTACATTGCGCAGGTTCTGCAAGTCTCCTCCAATGGAAGTGAACTCGCCCGGGCGTTCGCTGCATTCGTCCAACTCGCGTTTCAGGGCGCGGTAGAAGATGTCGCGCACCAGCGTACTCTTGCCCGAACCGCTGACACCGGTGACTACGGTCATTACATTCAGCGGGAACCGTGCCTCTACACCCTTCAGGTTGTTTTCGCGCGCGCCTTTTATTTCTATGTAGTTGTTCCACGGGCGGCGGTGTTCCGGCAGGGGGATGGTTTCTTCGCCCAGCAGATAGCGCACGGTATAGCTGTCACTGTCTTTCTGAAGGTCTTTCATATCTCCTTGGTAGACGACCTTCCCTCCCAGGCGGCCTGCCCGGGGACCGATGTCGATGATATAGTCGGCAGCACGGATAATCTCTTCATCGTGTTCCACTACCACTACCGTATTGCCCAACTGTTGCAGCTGGCGGAGCACGTGTATCAGTTTGTCCGTATCGCGGCTATGCAGGCCGATGCTCGGTTCGTCAAGAATATACAGGCTGCCCACCAGACTACTTCCCAGCGAGGTGGCGAGGTTGATTCGCTGGCTTTCACCGCCGGAGAGCGAGTTGCTGAGGCGGTTCAGCGTGAGGTATCCCAAACCGACATCCAATAGGAATTGGATGCGGCTGTTGATTTCTGTCAGGATGCGGCGGGCTATGTCGGCGTCATGTGGGTCTAGCTGCAGGTTGTCGAAGAAGAGCTTCAACTCAGTGATGGGCAAATCTACCAGTTCGGAGATGTTGCGTCCTCCCACGCGTACGTAGTTTGCTTCGGGTTTCAGGCGGGTACCGTGGCATTTGGGGCAGAGCGTCTTTCCGCGGTAGCGTGCCAGCATCACACGGTATTGTATCTTGTACTGATTTTCCTGCACCATCTTGAAGAAGGCGTTGATGCCCTCAAAGTAGGGTGTCCCTTCCCACAGCATCCGGCGTTGCTCGTCGGTCAGTTCATAATAGGGAGTGAAGATGGGGAAGTCGGCTTTCTCGGCTCCGTGTATCACCATATCCCTCCATTCGCTCATCTTTTCGCCCCGCCAGCATACTACAGCGCCATCATAGACGGATAAGGAGCGGTCGGGTATCACGAGATGCTCGTCGATGCCGATGACTTTCCCGAATCCCTCGCATGCGGGGCATGCACCGATGGGAGAGTTGAAGGAGAACATCTGGTCGTTCGGTTTTTCGAAGGTGATGCCGTCTGCTTCGAACTTGGTGCTGAAACGATAGAGGCAGGTACTCCCGTCGGGCTGGTAGAAACGCAGCAGGCAGGCACCGTCTCCTTCGTACATGGCTGTTTCGGCCGAGTCGGTGAGGCGGCTGACGGAATCCTTTTCTGAAGAGGCTGTCATACGGTCAATCAACAGAAAAACAGTGTCTCCGGCTTTCGGCTTGTATTCGTCGATGCGCATCATTTCACCGTTCACTTCCAGACGGGTGAAACCTTGCTTCATGTCTATCTCCAGTTGTTGTTGCAGCGTGCGGTCTTCGCGCAGCAATATCGGGGCGAGCACGGTATACCTGGTTCCTTCCGGATATTCCAGCATGCACTTCACGATATCTTCTGCCGAGTGTTTCTTCACTTCTTGTCCGCTGACCGGGCTGAAGGTCTTACCGACACGTGCGTAGAGCAACCGCAGATATTCGTATATTTCAGTGGAGGTACCCACGGTGGACCGTGGGTTACGGCTGCTTACTTTCTGCTCAATGGCAATGGCAGGTGGAATCCCTTTGATGAAATCGCATTCAGGCTTGCTCATACGTCCCAAAAACTGGCGGGCATAACTGCTCAAGCTCTCCACGTAGCGGCGCTGCCCCTCGGCATATAATGTATCGAAAGCAAGTGAGGATTTTCCGGAACCGGACAGTCCGGTGATGACTACGAGTTTGTTACGGGGAATCTCTACGTCAATGTTCTTGAGGTTATTGACACGAGCTCCCTTTATGATAATCGATGTATTTTCTGCCATATAAAAGTCACTTATGTGATTTAGGATTTGCAAAGATAATGCAAACCGGGGTAGAATAAAACGAACCTGCTGGAAAAATCGTATCAGACAGGCAAGGTTAAGATTTGTTATACTTTAGGATGACTGCTAATTTACATTAAATAAAAGCACTAAATTCGCATCCGACTCCTTTTAATGTCCGAACATGGTAAAGCGTAATATAAAATGGCTTCTTGTTGTGCTGGTATTAGGTTTATACCCCTCAATCTTGTATGCCGAAGACCCTTATGGAGAGATGAAAGCTCTGGCAGATAGTGCGCGGAAAGTGTTGGGACAAGACCGGCTGCCTTCCGTCAATGCCCGGTGGATGAAATTTGCCCGCGAACTGAACGATACGGTACAGATTAGCGATGCCCACAACAACCTGATTTCTCATTATTATCAGTTGGGGGACATTGACCACCTGAAAGCCGCAACCTATGAATATATGGACTGGTGCCGGAAATACCAACGGACACGAGACCGGTATATGGCGTGGCGGCAGTACATTCAGCGCATGACAGAGAAAGGTATGCAGGAGGAGGCGATGGCTGAAACCGTCAGGCTCCATCAGGATGCCGAGCAAGCCCGGGACAAATACGGATTGGCATGTGGCGAAATGTGCATCGGGTATAACCATCGGGTCTTTGGAAACAACGTAAAACTGTGTATAGAGAATTACAACAATGCACTGAAACTTTTCGAGGAAGGCAGCTATTATCGTGACGCATACGTGGTGTTGCTTAATATTATCCAGACTTATCTTTCACGCAGTGAGTATGCAGAAGCCGGCGAGTATCTGAGTAAATTGTCGCAACTGGAGGATGAACTGAACCGTAAACAAGTCGGCGTAGACCCTTCCCTGCACCTGCGTTTCTGTGAATTCAGGGTTATAGGCTTATTGGCCAATGAAGGTAGAAAGGCTGCTGAGCCTTATATTGAGGAGACTGACCGCTTCTACCGTCAACATCCGGAGAGCTCGACGCCCGAAGCATGGTTTGGCTATAAGATAATGTGTTGCCGTATCCTCGGTGATTTGAAAGGTAACATTGCTTACGTGGATTCACTCATGGATTATCAGCATTCACTGGGGCTTTGCTATCCTTATAACCATTATATGAAAGGAGAACTGCAGGAACAGTTGGGCGATTATCGTGCGGCTTGCCGCAGTTATGCCAGATATGCCGCCGTGAGTGACTCCGTGCGTACGGCAGAAATGGATGACAAGCTAAGCAAATATACGGCACAGTTTGAGGTGGACCGGTTGAAGATGGAGAAGCTGGAGCTGAGTGCCAGATTGAACAAGGAACGACTGATGATAGCCTTGGCCGTTGGCGGACTGGTATTGTTGCTTTTGCTGCTCATTACTTATCTGTATATCCGCACCCTCTCCATGAACCGCAAGTTGGAAGCTGCACGCAGGGCGGTGGAAAAAATGAGCCAGGTCAAAAGTTCCTTTATACAGCATATCACCCATGAAATCCGTACTCCGTTGAATTCCATCGTCGGCTTTTCTACCTTGCTGGCTCAAGAGAAACTGGATGATGTGGAGAAACGCGAGTATGTTGAACAAGTGGAGGGCAACAATACATATCTGTTGAGTCTGATGGAGAACATACTCAATATTGCGGATATGGATTCGCGAGTGTGGGAGATGCCGCGGGAGGAGATAGAAGTGGATGCGTGTTGCAAGGAATGTATTGAGGGCTTCCGTCCGGAACTGAAGCCGGGAGTTGAACTGGAATATGTGCCTGCTTCCGGCATTATGGCCTTTTATGCAGCCCGGCAATGGCTGAAAATGGTGCTGGTGTCTTTGTTGGATAATGCGGTGAAGTTTACGGAAGAAGGTCATATACGCGTTTCCTGCGAGGAAGATAAGTCCCGACATGTATTGCGCTTCGTGATAGAGGATACCGGTATAGGCATCAGGCCGGACGAATCGGACCGTATTTTCGAACGTTTTTATAAAGTGGACACGTTTACCAAAGGGTCCGGATTGGGGCTTGCCATAGCCAATGAGATAATGGAGTTGGTGGGAGGCCGGATTTATCTGGATGACACCTATTGCGGAGGATGCCGCTTTATTGTGGAATGGCCGATGAAGGACAAACCTTAATTATAAACTATTTTAAGTGTTAAAAAGCTGTAATTAGAGAATGAGAGTAAAATCCCTTTTATGTGTATTCTTCTTGCTGCTAATGGCGGGAGGAGTATTTGCGCAAGTGCAGACCGGGTCTGCCTATCCTAAACGTGAATTTCGTGCAGCATGGATACAGTCAGTAAACGGACAGTTCCGTGGAATGCCGACCGAAAAACTGAAGCAGAATCTGATCGGGCAGTTGAATTCCTTGCAGAAGGCGGGAATCAACGCCATAATTTTCCAGGTACGTCCCGAAGCGGATGCTCTGTATGCTTCCAGACTGGAACCGTGGAGTCGTTTCCTTACCGGAGTGCAGGGTAAAGCGCCCGAACCCTATTGGGACCCTATGCAGTTTATGATTGATGAATGCCATAAGCGTGGTATGGAGTTTCATGCATGGATTAATCCGTATCGCACGAAGACGACCTTGAAGAGTGAGTTGGCTCCCAATCATGTGTACAATATCCATCCGGAATGGTTTGTCACTTATGGCGACCAGTTGTATTTTGACCCGGCACTGCCTGAGAGCCGCCGGCACATCTGCATGGTGGTGAGCGACATCGTTTCCCGCTATGATGTGGATGCCATTCATATGGACGATTACTTTTATCCTTATCCCATTAAGGGAAAGGATTTCCCTGACGATGCAAGTTTTGCACGTTTTGGCGGAGGTTTCAGCAATAAAGGAGACTGGCGCCGGAGCAACGTGAATGTGCTGATTAAGAAACTGCATGAAACAATTCGTGAAATCAAGCCGTGGGTGAAGTTCGGGGTTTCTCCGTTTGGCATTTACCGGAATGAAAGCAGTGACCCGCTTGGCAGTAAGACCAAAGGCCTGCAAAACTACGATGACCTTTATGCGGACGTGTTGCTGTGGGCCCGTGAAGGTTGGATAGACTATAATATTCCGCAGATTTATTGGCATATAGGACATCCGGTTGCCGACTATGAGACACTGGTGAAGTGGTGGGCCAGGAATACGGAAAACCGCCCCTTGTTTATCGGCCAGTCCGTGATGAACACCGTGCAGAATGCCGACCCCAAGAACCCGTCGATAAATCAGCTTCCTCGCAAAATGGCCTTGCAACGGGCCTATCAGACCATCGGTGGCAGTTGCCAGTGGCCTGCCAGTGCGGTTGTAGAGAATGCAGGCAAGTATCGCGATGCCCTGATTGCCGAATATCATAAGTATCCGGCGCTACCTCCCGTTTTCGATTTCATGGATAACGAAGCCCCGGCAAAGGTACGTAAGATGAAACCGGTGTGGACGGAAGACGGATATATTCTTTTCTGGACAGCTCCCAAGTATAAAGAGGAAATGAACCGTGCCGTCCAATATGTGGTCTATCGCTTTAATGACAAAGAGAAAGTGAATATAGATGACCCTTCCCATATTGTAGCCATCACGCGCGATAATTTCTATAAACTTCCTTACGAAGACGGAAAGACAAAGTACCGCTATGTGGTGACAGCCTTGGACCGTCTGCATAATGAATCGAAATCCGTTGGAAAGAAGATTAAACTTTAAAAATTAGGGATTAAGGATTAGGGATTAATCATTAACGTTTAATCCTTAATCCCTAATAAAGTATCAATCCTGCTATTCCACAAGCTACAATCATTCCTATCGGGTTCAGTTTATATTTCTTTGTGCCTATAAATGTCACGAGGAAGATGAGGCAGCTGATGACGAAGGAATATATGTCTTCTTTGGGAGAACTGAAGTTTTCCGAATTCATCAATACCAGCGCGGCTGAGGCCAGCAGACCGACTACTGCCGGGCGGAGCCCACTGAATACCGCTTCCACGGAAGGATGTTTCTGGTATTTCAGAAAGAATTTGCTGATGGTCAGCATCAGTAGGAAAGAAGGAAGCACCACGGCAAACGTAGCAATAATAGAACCTAAAATACCATAGCTTGTACCGTAGCAATCAGCTATCGTAGTATAACCCACATAAGTTGCCGAATTGATTCCTATCGGACCGGGTGTCATCTGGCTGATTGCCACAATATCAGTAAATTCCTGCGCTGTAAGCCAACCGTAACGGGTAACTACTTCACCTTGTATCATAGACAACATGGCATATCCGCCACCAAAGCCGAAAAGCCCAATCTTAAAGAATGTATAGAATAACTGTAAGAAAACCATGATTAGTAATTAATGATAAATGGTTAGTGATTAATGATTAATGTTGCTATCCTTTTTAATTTTTAATTCTTTAATTTTTAATTCTTCGGACGTTGAAAACGTCCGAAGCAGTATCCTCCTACACCTGCCGCAATGATAATCCAGATGGGAGAGAAGCCCAACAGCCAGATGAGCAGTGCTGAAACCACCGGTATCCATATGTTGTATCGGTTTATCCGGGCCGATTTAGCCATGCTGAATGTAGGGGCTGCAATCAATGCAACCACTGCCGGGCGAATACCTTTGAATATACGTTCCACAATGGTGTTGTCCTTGAAGTTGTGAAAGAACAACGCTATGGCGAGGATGATGAGAAACGAAGGAAGTATGGTTCCCAATGCAGTGATTATGCTCCCTCGTATTCCCCGTAGCCGATACCCTATAAAAATGGATATATTGACGGCAAGGATGCCCGGAGCGGACTGTGATATAGCAAGCAGGTCAATGAAATCTTCTTTGGCTATCCAGTTTCGTTTGGTTACGATTTCGTTTTCTATCAGCGGTACCATAGCATAACCGCCGCCGATGGTAAAGGCTCCTATCTTAAAGAAAATGGAGAATGCTTCAAGATATATATTCATATTCAAAATGTTGTAATTTACTTTATTTCTTTATCATCTTTCTCTTCCTTCCCTCTCTTGGCATACTGGCTTGGGCTCATATTGAAATGTTTCTTGAATACTTCACGGAAATATTTCGCATCACTGAAACCGGTCAGCTCTGAAATCTCGGTGATGGTATGCTTTTGTTCTTTCAGAAGTTGGGCAGCATGTTTCAGTCGAATCAGCCGGATGTAGTCAGCCGGAGCTTGGTCGGTCAGTGCCTTTATCTTATTGTAGAAGCTGGTCCTACTCATATTCAGCAGGTTGCAGAGCACGTCGACGTTGAAGCTTGGGTTGTCCATATTGTCTTCGACGCTCTTTTTGACGGTTGCAATGAATTTCCAGTCCAAGTCGTTGGAGCAGTTGATGCAATCCGTATTGTTCTTCTCGTCGTTCAGGTCCAGGCTGGCATATTTGTGGCGCAACAGTGCCCGGTTAGTCAGCAGGTTGGCAATGTTTGCCCGCAATATACCGATATTGAAGGGTTTCACAATATATTCATCCGCTCCGCTTTGCAGTCCCTCGATGATATTCTTGTCGGTATTCAGTGCTGTGAGCAGGATGATGGGGATATGTGATGTCTCGATGTCGTTCTTCAGGATATGACACAATTCGTCTCCTCTCATTTCCGGCATCATAATGTCTGAAATGACGAGGTTGGGCATATACTCCTTGACAATGGTCAGTGCTTCTTTTCCATTGGAGCATACTTGTATGTTGTATTGTTCAGACAATGTTCTGCGCAGATATTCCCTTAATTCGTCATTGTCCTCTACAATAAGAATTTTCTGGTGGTTACTGTTGTTTTGTGACTGTTGCTGCGTCTTGTCGTAGATTCCACTGGAAGCAGGGGATGATGTAGTAGAGGCATTGATAGGCACTCCGGAAGCCGAATAAACAATCCGTTCGTTTTTGGGTTGAGGGCGTTGGATTGCTTTGCGGAAATGCTTGTTCCCTTTGGGGAACGTGATTTTGATGCAAGAGCCTTTCCCTTCCATGCTGCTGAAGTTGAGCTTTCCTTTATGTAAGTGTACAAGTTTCCCTACCAGAAGTAGTCCGATGCCGCTGCCGGTAACTTTGGAATTGATAGCATTACTGCCACGGAAATGCATCTTGAACAGCTTTTTCTGTTCTGAAGCCGGAATTCCGATACCGGTATCTTTCACCTCAATACTCCAGGTATCTTCTGTCTCGGAAGTAAAGACATGTACATTGCCGCCGTCCGGTGTATATTTCAGTGCGTTGGATATGATATTTTTCAAAATGGAATCCATCTTGTCCTTATCTAACCATACGTTCAGATAACGGAAGCTGCTTTCGTAGGTCAGGTTGATGTGTTTTATGTTTGCGTATGAACGGAAAGCATCGATCGTCTCTTCCATATATGTGCTCAGTTCGTATTCGGATACGTATAGACTTCCGGAATAGGTGTCTGCGCGCTCGAAATTAATAAGGTTGGTGGTCAGGCGCAACAAGGCATTTACGTTTCGCAGGGCTGTATTGATGTTGCTCTGTCCGCTGGAAGTCAGTTGCTCGCGTTCGGTGATTTCTTCCAAGGGTGCTTTGATGAGCGTCAGTGGAGTACGTATATCATGCGCCGTATTGACGAAGAAGCGTATTTTCTCATCGGATTCTTTCCGCTGTTTTCTCAAGACTATTATTCGCAGAGTGATGCTTGCAATGGATATGATAATTACTGCATAGAGTATCAGCGCCCAGAAACTGAGCCAGAGGGGTTGCTCGATAATGATGTCCATACTGCGTTCCTCCAGGACAATACGACGGTCTTCGTTGGAGATGGCACGTACGCGGAGGGTATAGTTGCCCGGACTCAGGTTGGTAAAACGGATGACGTTTTCCTCTCCCGGACGGCTCCAACCCTCATAGAAGCCTTCCAGTTTCCAGGAGTACAGAATTAGGGAAGGATAGTCATAGTTGATGTCTGAGACCTGCAATGAGAAGATGTTCTGGTTGTACTTCAAACGCAAGGTTTTTGTCTCGTCAATATCCAGAATAAGTGGAGAACCTTCATCCTTGGGATAAACGGTCTGATAGAATACCCGCAGGTCATTGAATACCATTTTGAACTTATAGTCGCGAGGCAGGACCATGTCCTTGTCGAACTCTATGGCTCCATCCGTACTGCCGAAAATGAAATTGCCGTTTTTCCTCAAGGTGCCTGAGGCTGCGTTGAAATGGTCAGACTTCAGTCCTTGTTCTTTGGTCCAGTTATGGAATGTCTCTTCGGCAGGATAGAAGGTGGACAGACCGTGTTCTGTACTCAGGAAGATATTTCCTTTACCATCGGACAATAGTGTATAGATATTATTGGAAATCAAAGCGCAGTTGTCTCTATGATAATGTCTGAATGTGTTTTTGGTCGTATCATATACCAGTAAACCGGCATTGTTGGTACCGATATACAGCATTCCGTCGGAAGCTTGGTATAGAGAATAGATGTAATAGGATTCTACCGGCATCTGGATATAGCTATACTTACCGGTTACTTTTTCCAATAGGTACAAGCCGGTGGCAGTGCCTATCCACATATGTGTGGAGTCCTTCTCTATGATAGCGGTGATACCATTCAAGCCCGGGAAGTGCCGTATGTTTTTTCTGGAATAATCTATTTCTTTTAAGTTATAATACCCTCCGGACCAGATGTTTCCTGAAGAATCTTTCATAATGGAACGAATATACTTGTCTGGCCGGATATTCAGATTGCTGAATAAGGATGGGGTAAAGAAGTCTATGGACAGTTGCTTCTTGTTTATCTGGTAGATGCCGGAACTATACCCTCCGGCCCAGATGATGCCGGGCTCCACCTCGCATAGTGAGATGAAGGTGTGATTTTTGCTATGGCTTTCGGAGTCGAAGGTGCTGAGAAAAGAATGCCATTGTTTCGTCTTGCTGTAATAGAGGCTGATTCCGTTGTTCGTGGCAAACCATAAATCTCCGTCATGGTCCTCGATGATGGCGTTTACCTGGTCATTGATGAGTGATTGTTTATTGCCGATAGAGTGTTTTATCCATTGGTAATCGGTATATCGGTTGTTGCGTACAGTTATGCCGATGGGATAATTGGCCATCCAGATACGCTGCTCGCTGTCGATGTAAATGTCATTGATAGTATTTCCGTTCATTGAGTTGTACCGATTGTAGTCGGCAACGATATACGGTTCGGATGCATAGGTACCGGTATTCATCTTGTAGACACCGGCTCCGTCCGTTGCGATGAGAATCTCATTGTCATTGAAGGCACGGATACAGTTGATGCTGATGTCCATCAGTCCGGATGGTATATGCATGACCTTGTGCTTGTTTAGGTCATAGGAGAATATTCCCCGCTGGAAAGTACCGATAAAAACCTTGTGGGATGGTTTGTGATAGTATAGTTCGTTGATTTGTATCTTCAAGGTATCCAACTGGTTGCAGGGGCTGAGGGTGAGGATGTTGTTGGCCAGTTCAGCATAGTGTATGCCGATGTCGGTTCCGATGAAGAAGTGGGTCGAATCAATCTGTGCGATATCCGTAATTCGTTCTCCTATTTCGTTTTGAATGAATGTTACCTTCTGGGTATTGCTGTCGTACAGATATAGGGCATCTTCATTGCAAAGCCATATTACGCTGTTGGCATCCACAAAACCGTAACTGATAGGGGTTGGACGTCCTTTCACTTCGCTTTCGGGTAGCTTGTATACCAGGACAAAGCGATCGTGTTTTGTATCATAGCGGAACACACGTCCTTTTTTGCCTATTTCCCATATGGTGCCTTTGGGGTCAACATAGAGCCAATTCAGGTTCATCATGGAATTCACTTCTTCATCTCCATCCATCAATTTGTACGGCTTGAAGTCCTTTCCGTTGTATCGGTCGATGCCGTCGTGGGTAAGAAACCACATGTAACCTTTAGGTCCCTTTTGAATTGCATATACCCGTCTGTTGCTCAAACCGTCTTCCACACCGATGTATTTGTATGTTTGTGCAATGCCTATAATTGGCAATAATAGTAGTATGTAGAAAAAGAAGTACTTTTTCATAATTGTCGAACGGTTTTTTGAATGTTGTACTGAGGGAGAGTTGAAAATAAACACAAAAATAATGCTTTTGTTTGAGAAAAACAAAAAGAAAGCGAAGAATAGAAATGTAACAAGCGCGGGATTATTCATAACCCGCGCTTGTTACATTTTTATAAAAAAGGAAGTTCAGCTCATTTTTTATTGGCTTCCACCCACTTGCGTGCATTGACAAATGCTTCTACCCAAGGAGTGATTTGGTCGCTGTTTACGCGGTCTGCGGGGTAGCAACCGTTCTGCCAGGGGAAGATGGCACGTTCCAAGTGGGGCATCATGGCCAGATGACGTCCGTCGGCACTTGCCAATCCGGCTATGGAATAATCTGAGCCGTTGGGGTTGGAAGGATATTCGTCGTATGAGTATTTCAGCACGACGTTGTATTTGTCCTCGTCGTATGGCAAGGAGAATTTTCCTTCACCGTGAGCTACCCAGATACCCAGTTTGCTGCCACTCAGTGAGCCGAGCATTACGCTGCGGTTGGTGGGGACGGTAACACCGAGGAATCTGGATTCAAACTTGTGTGAGTCATTATGAAGCATCTTGCCGTTTTTCTTGTGCTCGGGATTGATAAGATTAAGTTCCATCATGAGCTGGCAGCCGTTGCAGACACCCAGTGAAAGCGTATCCTCGCGTGCATAATATTTGTCGAGCGCTTCTTTTGCTTTCGGATTGAAGAGGAAAGCACCTGCCCAACCCTTAGCAGAACCAAGAACGTCGGAGTTGGAGAAACCACCGCAGTAAACAATCATGTTTACATCTTCCAGCGTCTCGCGGCCGCTGATAAGGTCGGTCATTGTAACATCCTTCACATCGAAGCCTGCCAGATAGAGTGAGTAGGCCATTTCGCGTTCGCCGTTGGTTCCTTTTTCACGGATGATGGCGGCGCGTATACCTGACGGTGTACGGCGGTCCGGATTAATGCCGTATTGTGAGAACTTGCCTTTGAAGTCCGGCATGAAGGCGAATTCCACCGGTTGCATCTTGTAGTTTTCGAAACGCTTCTTGGCGCAGCCGTTCATGGACTGCTTACGGTCAAGGAGATAAGAAGTAGAGTACCATACATCACGCATATAGTCGATGCCAAACTGATAAGTAGCATCGCCTTTTGATACAAGAATATGGCGTTCGTCTGTCGGTTTGCCGAGCTTCACGTAACCTACGCCTGCATCTTCCAGTATTTGCTTTACAGCTTCCTTGTGCTTGTCGCTCACCTGGATAACGATACCCGGGTTCTCTGCAAACAGAATCTTGATAAGGTCTTGCTCCTTGATTTTATCCAGGTTGATTTCCATACCGCCTTCCACATTGGCAAAGCACATTTCAAGCAGTGTAGTGATAAGACCACCGGCGGAAATATCATGTCCGGCAAGAATCAGTCCCTTGTTGACCAGTTCCTGCACGGCAAGGAAAGCATCGCGGAAGTATTCGGCATCCTGCACGCTGGGAACTTCGTCACCTACCTTGCCCAGGGTCTGAGCAAAGGCGGAACCGCCGAGTTTCAGGTTGTCGAAACTGAAGTCTATATGATAAATGGTAGTCTTTTCATTGTTAACCAGCACCGGAGATACGACTTTCTTGACGTCGGAAACTTCTCCACCGGCAGAAACAATTACCGTGCCCGGAGAAATTACTTTGCTGCCGTCGGGGTATTTCTGTGTCATGGAAAGAGAGTCTTTACCGGTCGGTACATTGATTTGCAGGGAACAGCAGAAGTCACTCAAGGCCTTTACTGCCGTGTACAGACGGGCATCTTCACCTTCTTGCGAACGGCAAGGCCACATCCAGTTGGCAGAAAGGGAAACGCTGTCCAGACCTTCGGCAAGCGGTGCCCAAACCAAGTTGGTCAATGCTTCGCTGACGGAAAGAACGGAGCCGGCTGCCGGGTCGGCAAGTGCCGCCTGGGGAGCATGGCCCAGAGAGGTTGCGATACCCTTTTCGCCGCGATAGTCCAAAGCTACCACACCACAATCGCTCAGAGGCAACTGCAATTCACCCTGGCACTGTTGGCGAGCAATTTTGCCTGTTACAGAACGGTCCACCTTGTTTGTCAACCAGTCTTTACAAGCCACAGCTTCCAGTTGGAGCACATTGGTGAGGTATTCGTGTAGTTGGGAAACTTCGTATTGGGGCATTTCGTAGTGACGTTCCACGGTCTTGTCCACCATATAGGTCTTGGGGGAAGAGCCGAACATCTGTTCTACGGCGAGGTCGAACGGACGTACACCGTCAGCTTGCTGGAAGGCAAAGCGATGGTCGCCGGTCGTTTCACCGACTACGTACATCGGGGCACGCTCACGTTCGGCTACCTTGCGTACATGTTCGATGGCCTCTTCCTGAATCAGCAAGCCCATGCGTTCCTGGCTTTCGTTGGCAATGATTTCCTTGGCAGACAGAGTCGTGTCACCGATGGGCAACTTGCTCATGTCAATTAAACCGCCGCATTCCTCTACCAATTCGGACAGACAGTTTACATGTCCGGCAGAGCCGTGGTCGTGGATGGAAACCACCGGATTGGTCTCTTCCTCACAAAGTGCGCGTACCACGTTGTAGGCGCGTTTCTGCATTTCGGCGTTGGCGCGTTGTACAGCATTCAGCTCGATGCCACTGCTGTAGCGTCCGGTATCTACGGAAGATACGGAGCCGCCGCCCAAACCGATGCGATAATTGTCTCCACCGATGACAACCACTTTGTTGCCGGCTTCCGGTGTACCTTTCAAACAGTCACGCTGGGTACCGTAGCCTACGCCTCCGGCAAGCATAATCACTTTGTCGTAACCATAGACTTCATCTTTTTCCTTATGTTCGAAAGTGAGCACGGAACCGCAGATTAGCGGTTGGCCGAATTTGTTCCCGAAATCACTGGCACCATTGGAGGCTTTGATTAGTATTTGTTCGGGAGTTTGATACAGCCATTTGCGTACCGGCAGAATCTCTTCCCAGGGACGTCCTTCTTCCGTACGGGGGTAGGAGGTCATGTAAACGGCTGTTCCGGCAATCGGCCAAGAGCCCTTACCGCCGCCCATACGGTCGCGAATCTCACCGCCCGTACCGGTAGACGCACCGTTGAACGGTTCTACTGTTGTGGGAAAGTTATGTGTTTCCGCTTTCAGGGAGATGACACTCTTGATGTCTTTTACTTGGAAATAGTCGGGCTTGGAGTGGTCTGCCGGAGCAAACTGTTCGATAACCGGACCTTCGGCAAAGGCCACATTGTCTTTGTAGGCAGAGATAATCTTGTTGGGATTCTCTTGTGTGGTCTTCTTTATCATTTGGAAGAGTGAAGATTCCTGTTCCACTCCATCGATGATGAATGTTCCGCCGAAGATTTTGTGACGGCAGTGCTCGGAGTTGATTTGCGCGAAGCCGAATACTTCGGAGTCTGTCAGAGGGCGCCCGAGGTCTCTCTCTACCTTCTTGAGGTAATCCATTTCCTCTTTGGAAAGTGCCAGACCTTCCTTTTCATTGTATGCCTCCAGGTCTTCGATGTGTACAATCGGTTCCGGCTGCCGGTTGGTTGTAAATACATTCTGGTCCAGCCCCTTGTACATACGTTGCAGCATCGGGTCGTGGTCTGCGTTCTCATCTTTTACGGGGAAGTACTCTTCGATGCGTATGATGCCGTCCAGCCCCATATTCTGGGTGATTTCTACGGCGTTTGTACTCCAAGGAGTAATCATCTCACGGCGCGGGCCGACGAAATGTCCTTTCAGGTTGTCTTCACTTTCGGGGGTGGCTTCTCCAAAAAGCCAGCAGAGTTTGTCGCTGTCTGCCTGGGGGAGTTCATGATTACATTCTACGGCAATCACACTCTTGGATGGGGTTCTGAAAAAAAGAATCATAGTTATATTTACGATTTTACGATTTACGATTTTACGATTGAAGTTACTTCTTTGAGTATCTTCATCTTTTCTTCTTGGGGGCAAAGATACGTAAAATCGGTGGGGAGGAGAAAAAAAGGAAAACAAAAAACGCATGCAATTTTACTCGTATGCGTTTTTTGTTCTGTTTCATAAAAACCGGATGTGTGTTATTGTATGACGATTTCATCCGTAAATAAGAATTGCTTCTTCCCTTGTATGGCATGGAAGCGTACATATCGTGTCTCAGTGGGGGTGCCAATCCAGCCGAAATCACGGAATATCACGTCCTTTCCGGCCTCTTCCTCGCTGCAGATATCACTGCCCAGCAGGGTGAAGTTCTTGCCATCAACAGATGCCCATACTTCCACTTTGGCAGGGAGAAATACTTGTGGGGTACGGATTTGCATGAAGTTGGCCATGACCCGATGTATGGCGGTCACTTCGCCCAGGTCGATAATGGCATCCAAATCATTGGGGCAGAAGCCCTGCCATCGTCCGTCCATGTAGCTTTTGCCGCCGCGAAGTCCGTCGAGGAGACCGGCGTCACCGCCGCCTTTGTATACTTCTTTATGCTGATAGTATCTGCCGCCCGGTGCATAGGTTATCTTTTTGCCTATGCCCTTATGGTAGTCGGTGCGCAGGTGAAGGCTTTTTCCGATAGGCTTTTCTCCGTCGAAAAGGCGTGCGGTCAGCAATATGGAGTCTTTTACGGCAAACGGTTTCTTGTATAACTTGGAAGATACAGTCGGTTCGGAGCCGTCCGTTGTGTAGCGGATGTCAATCGGATGTTTTTCGGAGGTGAGGGACAGCATGATTTTTTTCTTGGCATAGTCAACGGTCTGGCTGGTCTGCACTTGTTCCGACAAGGTGAACGGGTTGTACCCTTTCGTCCGGATGTATCGTATTTCGTTGTTGATACGTCTCTTGAAACTCTCCGGATGCTTGTTCTCCATGGGAGTCCAGCCTACTTCTGCCAGAGCGATGATGCGTGGGTATATCATATATTCGGCATGTTCGTAAGTGGGCAGATATTCAGCCCATACATTGCCTTGCACGCCTAATATGTATTTGCAGATATCACTTCCCAATGAATCGGGAGCCGGGTCGTAGGAGTAGGTCTGTCCGATGGGGATGCAGGCGCCAAACGCCAGCGGCTGTGTCTCAGGGTCATCCTGGTAGTGGTCCAGATAGCAGTGGCTCTCCGGTGTCATGATGGCGTAATGCCCCATGCGGGCGGCGGCAATGCCACCCTCCGTACCCCGCCACGACATGACGGTTGCGTTGGGGGCCAGGCCTCCATCCAGTATCTCGTCCCAGCCGATGATTTCACGCCCTTTGTCGTTGAGGTACTTCTCTATGCGGACTATCATATAGCTTTGCAGCTCACTTTCATCTTTGAGCCCTTCTTCCTTCATGCGCTTCTGGCATTTGGGGCATGCCTTCCAGTGGCGTCTGCTGGCTTCATCACCTCCAATATGGATATACCGGGAAGGGAACAGCCGTATCACTTCATCCAGCACATCTTCGAAGAACTTGAAGGTCTCTTCGTTTCCGATACAGACTTCACCGGATGTATAAGGCTTGCCGGTACAGGACAGCTGTGGATAGGCTGCCAGTACTTCTCCCGAGTGTCCCGGCATTTCTATTTCGGGGATAACGGTGACATGCCTCAAGCGGGCATATTCCAGAACCTCACGTACATCCGCTTCCGTATAGTAGCCTCCATAGGCTCCTTCTTCATCCTTCTCGCAGAAGTGGTGGTCATATTTCCCCCAATCCTGCAGATTGGCGGCTTTTCTCCAGGCTGCGAATTCTGTCAGGCGAGGATAGCCCGGAATCTCCAGCCGCCATCCGGCGCCGTCGGTCAGATGCCAATGCAGGCGGTTGATTTTGTAGGTGGCTACCAGGTCTATTTGTTTCTTGACATAGTCCGTGTTAAAGAAGTGTCTTGAAACATCCAGGTGCAGCCCACGATAGGGGAATCTGGGTTCGTCCTTGATGGTCGTGACTGGCAGTTCCTTCCCGTTACGGGCAAGTTGTGCCAGGGTTTGCAGTCCATAGAAGGCACCTGCTGCGGAGGAGGCCTGAATGTTTACACCTTGTTTGCTGACTGTCAGGTTGTAGCCTTCGGCAGCGATTGGATTATCCGTTGCGTCCGTTATTTCTATCGTTACAAAAGGGTTCTTGTCGACAAGCTTCATGGGGATGGCAAAGTCCGGCAGATAGGCCAGCAGGTCATTCATGTCGGATTTCGCCAGATTGGTCGAGAAGGTTACCGTAGATGGCAGTTCGACTGTTTTTGACGTTGTTTGGGCATACTGCGGATATGGAACCACACCGAGTTCCTTGGGGGCTTCGCATGCCGTCAGTAGTAAGACGGCCATGGAAACGAGTGTTAGAGTTTTTTTTATTCGTTTCATAAGGGGGTATTGTTAAGTTCGGAGGTAAATATACGGAATAATATGTAAAATGGATAATCTTTACTTCTTAAAATCCTTTTCCGTCGAAAAAACGTTAACACTATTCGTTCGTCTCATAAAAAAGTCCGATATTTGCAGCCATGATTCAGATAGAGACCATATTTGACATATTGTGGAAGGGGTTCATTATCGGCGTCATTGTGTCCGCGCCATTGGGTCCTGTAGGAGTATTGTGTATTCAGCGTACTTTGAATAAAGGACGGTGGTATGGTTTCGTAACGGGGATAGGAGCTTCGCTAAGCGATATTGCATATGCTTTGCTGACGGGCTACGGGATGAGTTTCGTTTTTGATTATGTCAACAAGAACATCTTTTACCTGCAACTTTTCGGAAGCATTCTTCTGTTGGCGTTTGGCGTTTATACGTTCCGCAGCAATCCGGTACAGTCCATCCGGCCGGTATCCACCAATAAGGGTTCCTATTTCCATAACTTCATAACGGCATTTGCCGTCACACTTTCCAATCCACTGATTATTTTCCTTTTTGTAGGTCTTTTTGCTCGCTTTGCTTTTGTAAGTGAGGGTGTGCTGGTGTTCGAGGCCGTTACCGGATACCTGGCCATCGCATTGGGTGCTTTGGCTTGGTGGTTTGGCATAACCTTTTTTGTCAATAAGGTCCGTACACAATTCAACCTGCGAGGTATCTGGATACTGAACCGTATTATCGGGAGCATTGTCATTGTGGTGTCTGTGCTGGGACTGGTGTTTACGCTGATGGGTGAATCACTGTATTGAGTGGAAAGGTGAAAGTGGGAAGGTGAAAAATCATAATTCATACATTTTATCGTGAAGATTGCGCAACAACTGAAAGAGAAGAATATAGCCGAATACCTTATATATATGTGGCAGGTGGAGGATTTGCTCCGTGCCAACGGCTGTGACATAGACCGGATACGCCAGAACATCATTTTGCGCTATCCGGAGGAGGAACGGCCTGCGCTGGAAGAATGGTATGGAAATCTGGCAGGTATGATGCGTGCGGAAGGCGTAATGGAAAAAGGGCATCTGCAAATCAACCGTAATGTCATTCTGAATCTGACGGAGCTGCATGGCGAATTGCTGGCTTCTACGAAATATCCGTTCTATAATGCGGCTTATTTCAAGGCACTGCCTTTTATCGTGGAACTGCGTCAGAAGAACGGCCGGAAAGAGGAGTCTGAGGTAGACACTTGTTTCGAGGCGCTTTATGGAGTGCTGCTGTTGCGCTTGCAGAAGAAGGAAATCAGTCAGGGCACGGCAAAGGCTATGGAGGCCATCAGTGGTTTCATCTCGTTGCTTGCCAACTATTATGACAAGGAGAAGCGGGGAGAACTGGAGTTGATGGATAATTGATAGTGGATGATTGATAATTATGAAGGAAAATATTGTTCATCGTAACATTCTATATATAAGTGTAACTTTATTAAATGAATATTCTGATAACCGGTGCCAACGGTCAACTTGGCAATGAAATGCGAGTGTTGTCGAAAGAAAACGGACAACATGCTTATTTTTTCACTGACGTGCAGGAATTGGACATTTGCGACGAACAAGCTGTGCACAGGTTTGTGAAGGGTAACCGGATAGATGTGATTGTGAATTGCGCTGCTTATACGGCGGTGGACAAGGCAGAGGACAATCAGGAACTTTGCGACAAGCTGAATCATGTCGCTCCTGGCTATCTGGCTGCTGCTGCCGAAGCTTGCGGTGCTGCCTTGATACAAGTGTCCACCGATTATGTTTTCGACGGAACCGGACACACTCCCTATACGGAAGAGGCGGACACTTGCCCCAATTCGGTATATGGCTCTACTAAACTGGCAGGTGAGCAGGCGGTGATGAAGCATTGCAGCCGTGCCATGATTATCCGTACAGCATGGCTCTATTCCATTTACGGGAATAATTTTGTGAAGACGATGCTTCGTCTGGGACGTGAGCGAGAGACGCTGGGGGTTGTCTTCGACCAGATAGGCACACCGACATATGCCAATGATTTGGCACGTGCCATTTTTGCGGCTGTCAACCGGGGGATTGTTCCCGGTATCTATCATTTCAGCAACGAGGGTGTGTGCTCGTGGTATGATTTCACGTTGGCTATCCATCGCCTGGCCGGCATAAAGACCTGCAAGGTAAGCCCGCTGCATACGGATGAGTTTCCTGCCAAGGCGCCGCGTCCGCATTATTCCGTGTTGGACAAGACAAAGATAAAGAAGACATTCGGCATCGATATACCCCATTGGGAGGCGAGCCTTGCCGTCTGCATGAAGAATTTGGAAGAGTGATTATTACTGACTAATTGATATATGGCCAATAACAACGAAATAGAGAGACGGAGAACGTTTGCGATTATCGCGCATCCGGATGCCGGTAAGACATCATTGACCGAGAAGCTGTTGCTTTTTGGTGGACAAATCCAGGTGGCGGGTGCCGTAAAGAGCAATAAGATAAAGAAGACGGCAACGTCGGACTGGATGGATATTGAAAAACAGCGTGGTATTTCCGTTACCACTTCTGTAATGGAGTTCGACTACCATGACTACAAGGTCAACATCCTCGATACTCCGGGTCACCAGGACTTTGCCGAAGATACCTACCGCACGCTGACGGCTGTGGATAGCGTTATCATCGTGGTGGACGGTGCGAAAGGTGTGGAAACGCAGACACGCAAGCTGATGGAGGTCTGCCGTATGCGTAATACGCCGGTGATTATCTTCATCAACAAGATGGACCGTGAAGCCAAAGACCCGTTCGACCTGCTGGACGAACTGGAGGAGGAACTGCACATCCACGTGCGTCCTTTGACGTGGCCTATCGAGAGCGGTGTCCGTTTCAAGGGTGTCTACAATATCTACGAGCATAACCTCAACCTCTACCAGCCCAGCAAGCAGGTAGTGACGGAGAAGGTGGAAGTAGACATCCATACCGAGGAGCTGGACAACCAGATTGGCGCCCAGCTGGCCGACAAGCTGCGCGGAGAATTGGAACTGATAGACGGTGTTTACCCCGAATTCGATAAGGAGGAATACTTGAAAGGAGAGCTTGCTCCCGTATTCTTCGGTTCGGCACTGAATAATTTCGGTGTGCAGGAACTGTTGGATTGCTTTGTGGAGATTGCTCCCAGTCCCCGTCCCGTGAAGGCGGAAGAGCGTGAGGTGGAGCCGGAAGAGCCTAAATTTACCGGATTCATCTTTAAGATAACCGCCAATATCGACCCGAATCACCGTTCATGTATCGCTTTCTGCAAAATCTGCTCCGGGAAGTTTGTACGCAATGCCCCGTACTTGCATGTACGTCATGGCAAGACGATGCGTTTCTCGTCGCCTACGCAGTTCATGGCGCAGCGCAAGACAACTGTCGATGAGGCTTGGGCGGGAGATATTATCGGCCTGCCGGATAACGGTACGTTCAAGATTGGCGATACGCTGACCGAAGGCGAGGCGCTTCACTTCAAGGGACTTCCGAGTTTCTCTCCGGAGATGTTCAAGTACATTGAGAATGCCGACCCGATGAAGCAGAAACAGCTTGCCAAGGGTATCGACCAGTTGATGGACGAAGGTGTGGCGCAGTTGTTCGTCAACCAGTTCAACGGGCGTAAGATTATCGGTACGGTGGGGCAGTTGCAGTTCGAGGTCATCCAGTATCGTCTGGAGAACGAATACAGTGCGAAGTGCCGTTGGGAGCCGCTCAGTCTGTATAAGGCCTGCTGGATTGAGAGCGATGATGCGGCGGAGTTGGAAGCCTTCAAGAAGCGCAAATACCAGTACATGGCGAAAGACCGCGAGGGTAGGGATGTGTTCTTGGCCGACAGCGGATATGTGTTGCAGATGGCGCAGATGGACTTCAAGCATATCAAGTTCCACTTTACGAGTGAGTTCTAAGCTATACGATTTTTGCTGACTCACGGCTATAAATGATGCAAGTCGAAGAAAAAGAGGAGGTACAAAGTAATGAAAAACTTTGTACCTCTTTATTTATTGTGGGAAGAAAGTGTTACCTTTGTTTCTGCAACGATTAATATGCATTGATTATGAAAACTGTTGAAGTAAGCTCGTTCCTTACCGATTTTACACCTTGCTTATTATAAATTATAAACACAAAATTTCAAGATGAAACATACCTTCCTTTTTCTCCTGCTGATTCTCCTTCTGGGGCTGACAGCCTGCTCGAAACCTGCCGATAGAACTTTGATGGACTACGAACAGTCCCTTTCTCATGCTGACTCGTTGGTGCAATGCGGTGCTGTCGACAGTGTCCGGGCCGTCCGCCTGATTTCCGGCTTGCACCGTGAATACAATCAGATAAAGGAGCGCAGGCATGTGCGGCTGAAGTCGGTCAGTGGTTACGAACGTTTTTTCTGGGGAGTGTTTTCTGTGATTATGTTCAGCATTTCCGGTGCTATGCTGTTCAGCCTTGTCCGGTTCAAGAAAGAGCGCCACCACCGCAACTACCTTATCACCTTGAGCGAAAACGAACAGCGCTTGCGCAACAATGAACGCGAGCGCGAGGAACTGGAAGAATGCCTGAAGGAGATGTCGCTGACCGACGAAGAGCGCGAAGAAGTGCATAGCTCGCTGACGAACCTCATGGAACATGGCAGCCGTCTGGATAAGGAAAACGAGTCACTCCGTGCCCGTCTCAAGGAGTATGAAGACAACCCTGTGCCCCGCGAACTGGAACTGTTGAGGAAAGAGGGCGAGCGTGTCCGGATGCTCGACGGGCAGGTACAGGCGCTTGCTTCTGCCATGATAGACGCAGACGAAGTGGTGAAGCAGTTGCGCATCCAGTCCAAATTCCTTGCGGACAGCCAGTGGGACTACTTGCAGAAGCTTACTGACAGAGTATACAAGGGTGCTTCCAAACGCCTTGTCTTGCGCTTTCCCCAGCTTACGCCTGCCGACAGCCAGCTTTGCATGCTTATCCGCCTGCACTTCAGCAATGCACAGATTGCCACGCTCATTGCCGTGTCTCCCGCTTCCGTGTCCCAGCAGAAGTTTCGCCTGAAGAAACGGATGATGCAGGCAGATGGCAGGCTGTTTGCCGATGGAGAGACGTTGGATACAGTAGTGTGTCAAGTCTGAAATTTCGGATTGCAAGACAACAGTAACAAGGGTATGAAACTATTAGGTAGGCATTAAGATAAATTGGGCCCGTAATTTCTTTACGGAAATCCTTTTCCGTATCTTCAAGTGGGATTTGTCAAGTCCGGCTAATTATGAGTTCATAAAAACGCTATCAAAGACGGTATCATAAAAAATGGTATTGTATATGGACCGAACGGATCGGGTAAAACGTAAGCAGTCAAAAAATGGCTATTGATTGCAACCTCTATCTTCGCTGCGAACA
>NZ_QTLN01000018.1:0-91209 GCF_003602735.1 Bacteroides sp. AF39-16AC
GTTCGCAGCGAAGATAGAGGTTGCAATCAATAGCCATTTTTTGACTGCTTACAAAACTATCCATAAGATTAAGTATTCAAATACAAACTTTTAAATTAAGTAAAAAGGTCAAGTATGAAGAGGAATTTTTACCCTCTTCATACTCGGAACCGTACTACAAAACTTTTTCTTTTTAAGATTTACCCACCATCTTTCTCTTTACAAATTCCAACAAATGCAACCTAACCAGTATGATACGAAGAAAGCTCTTAAATCTAAGAATTAAATGGGCTTTCTTTCTTCGATAAGCATTCTGAATTAACAATAACCGATAACGCCATTGGTCACTATTCATCGAGCAAAAAGACTCTATAAGCTTAACATCCAATAAATCCTTCTTTTCCCCCTTCTTTTTTTTAAATCGCTTTACAGCATCAAGCGTCAAAAACTTTAAATCATTAAAAACAAAATAATTGCTCGGAATGTATATCATATCCATTATTGAAATGTCATGATAAATAGCATATTTATCATGACATTCCATGCAACTCGGTTGCATGGAATGTAATGATTCCTTCTTATCTTCAGAATCTATAGTATAATAATCAAGGTCTCCCGCCTCTCGTATTCCATTAATGGCCATTACCATCGAAGAATCAATAATATAGTTATCCAAATTAAACCCATTATCTATTAAAAAACTTTTATATTTTATACACATATCCCATGATTTCAGAAACTTATCAGGATAAGCATATTTTATATGGGCAACACTGTTAGGGTTATATATAAGACGAGCAATTTGTTTGGTTTCTTCCATATTATCCGTAATATGAATAGAACCTTTACCTTGATTAAAAATCATTCTTATCGTCTCTTTCAATTCCAGCACAGACTCCAATCCCTTGCCTTGAAATAATATAAATTCAACAGTTGTGCAGTTTGAAGAAGAACAGATTTCATTGAGTTTATGATAAATTCCCATAAAATGATTGCGGGCATTACCTATCCAAGGCATAAAACCATAAACCTGTATTAAGAGGTTTCTCAAGCCATTTTTTCCTAAATCAAGCTGTAAGCAGGAAACAATACTGACAGTTTCTTTCAGTATTTTCAAAGCTTGTTTTCGATTTTCTTTTTGTTCATAAGCTCCAGGCCAAAGACAAGCCATATATAAGTCAGAGTGCCAGTTACATGCCTCCAACGAAATTGCTCCCAACACATTCTCAAACAAATGGTTTTTAGCAAACCATTCACTTGTATATGGGAAGCGCCTATAGTTTATAAATTTTATTACTCGAATTTTTTGATTAAAGTAAGCTGCACAACTCACCCTGTGACTTCCATCCATAGGTAAGTTATCTGCATCAACAGGTATCAGGGAAAGAGTCGGGTCAAATCCTCTCAATTGGAAAGACTCAACTAAATGGTCAAAACATTTTATAAACTTATCAAATGAATTTTTATCCGGTTGACCATTTTCAGCAAATGAGTATCCAGTAATTACCTCTATATGTTTTCTGTAGACACTCATCGCATAAGACATATCCACGCCCTTTACTTTATGGTCTATATATAGAAGCTTCGCATAAATATCAAAACGATTGGGTGACAACAACTCACGAGCCTCCATATCTACAATTACATAAGAAGATGTTGATACAGCTTCTTCCACTTGAACTTTACTCAATAAGTTCAAGGGATATTCATTCCAGTCAATCATATTTATTTTATTTGCTTTTTGAGTAGAAGATGTCTTAGCTTATTCCGTTCCGCATTATTTAAGTAAAAGAAATAATGAATAATGGTAAAAATTGCCAAGTGAGATATTCCTGACAATAGCAACCTTTCCAAGCCATACAGATCACAACAAATTGTCAACGTCACAGCATAAGATATAGTAACCGTAAAAAGAGAACGAAGAATCACCGATTTTAGAAAATCATAAAAAGGAAAGTTAATCTGCCTGCGTACCCAATAGAGCCTGAATAACAGTATACAAGCATAAGTCATTATACGATAATAAAAGATGGATTCTACGCTTGCACCAAAGAACAAAGATAGAAAAGCCACTAAAAAGCCTAAAAATGTAAGAGTAGATAATATTATTTGGTATGCTGTGATATTCCCAGTTGCCAATATTACCATCCACAATGGTGCCGAGAAAGCCTCTATAGCCGAACAAATAATTATCAACACACAAAATATTGATGTACAATCCGGTACAGTAGACAACCATATATGTAGGATATAATCTATATTCAGGACTAATGGAATTGCTAAAAAGCAAAATAAAAGAATGGAGTATTTTGCCGTACTTGATACAAAGAGAAATAATTCCTCTTTCTCATCTGAAGCATACAATTTGGTTATCACTGGTTGAAATGCATTTTGAAAACCAGCTAAAAGGCTATTTATAGCAGCATTAACTTGATTGGAGATACCCATTGCTGCATTAACAGTCACACCGTAATAAATATTAACTATCACATTTCCACCTTGCTGCTCCGCAAGTTGAGATGAAGCTCCAAATAGCCGATAAGCGGAGAATTTTATTTGTCCCATATAGTCATCTCTCTTTTTCACAAAATAAAAATGATAATAAGGTTGCTTTCTGCAATAGACATAAAAACAAAGAGTTATCAAAACTGAGAGCAGCATCACCAAACCAGCATATAATATCACCTTATCACCCGGTAAATAAAAGAGTAAAAAAACGAATAACACCCTTAATACAGCTTCAACAACCCCAATATAGGCGTAAAAAGTGAAATCTTCAAAAGCGATGACCCATGAATTGAAAGGGACTCTTACAATGTTAACACAAGCACTTATCACAGATAGTTGATATACCCAGCCTGCCGCTTGCATCCTATCTAAAGGCAAATTTAGATAGGTATTGACAAAGAACAGCCCTATAGTTTCTGCCAATAACAAAAAAAGCAAAGCGATGGATAAATGTAAAACCAAGCTGATATTAAATGTTTTCGTATAAGCACTATAGTCGCTTTTACCTAATTCATAAGCAAGGAAACGCGCTGTGGAACTTGAAAGAGCTGCATTGACAAATGTAAAGATTAAAACGACCCCTCCTATCGTATTATATAATCCAAAATCATCAATACCCAGAAGTTCCAGAACCTTTCGAGACGTATACAAGGTCACAATCATCACAATCCCCATCCTCAGATAAAGCAGCAAACTATTCCTGATTATTCTCTGACTCTTACTCATAAAACTGTAAAATAATTATCGGAGATATCTGTTAACGTCCAATTTTGACGTATAACCCAAGGCAAGCCGCCACAAGGCGGTTCCTGATAAATAACGACAAAAAGGAGATTGATTTGTAAGCACTCAATAGCGTTCACCCTCTTAAAAATCAAGAGTATGGACTTTCGAGCATTTTATAATTTAACGATTTATAATGTATTATATAGCCATTGACATAGGAACGAGGTCATCATAATTCTCATTCCCGTATCCATCAAAAGCCTAATTGCAGTTGCGATATAGTCACGGGCATTGGACCTGCATTCTTGCAGGTTTCAATCAGAGTGAAAAATGCCAGTGCTGTTTCAACACCCTCTTCGCTACTATAGAACAAAGAGTTTTTCCGATGTACCGTAAAAGGGCGGATGGCTCTTTCAACAAGCATGTTGTCTATAGTGTATCGGCCGTCCTTTCTATAATTCAGAAGTTCATCCCAACCATTGACCATATAGCTGAGCGACTTCCTTATCATCTCACCATAATGTTTTCGTTTATTATTCAACAGCTTCACCGCCTTTTCATAAATAGAAGTCAATATGCGTGTTACATCATCCTGGCACCGTTGCTTCTTTATCTCGTGAGGTTTCAAGCGTTTCAGGATACATTCAGCCTCTATCTTATACAACTCACCTATTTTCAGAACAAACCATTCAGCAGTCGCATCCTTGTTCGTCTCAAAGGTCATGGCAAACTTATTGCGCACATGCGCCCAACAGAGTATGAACTCACATTGAGGGTTTACCTCTGCCAAGTGCTTGTAAACCATATAGCCATCGGACTTGTATGCTTCCCAGGAAAGTTTCAATAGGACGGCTGCCACGGGTCTGTCATCCTCCTCGTTGTCATAGAAGAAATAAGTGATATTCTCCAGTTTGTTTACCAAAGCCCAGATATACTTCTTGTAATAATGGACAAGCTTGCGTCCGTCATTCAACAACTTTATTCTAACTTTTATCCAAGTTTCATCTATATTCAGCACAGACTTCACTTTCAGCAGTTGGGATTTCAATCTCACCAAAATAAGGTTTAACATCCTGACTCCTATCTTAAGGGCGTTGGCTAGGGTATTGTTGCTGCGAGTAGACAATACCATTCTGCTGGCAGAATCTAACGATGGAAATACCATTAGGGAATGTATCGGCCTTTCTAATCCTCTTTCATGCCTTCACTATACGATAAGCCTCCCTACAACCATTAATCATTTTCTTAGAAAATTGTTCAAGATACTTCTAAGCCACATCGCTATGCAACTAATCAAATTTCATTTTTCATTCTTTGTATAACAGAAAGCAAAACAGGGAGGTCTTTCTTGATTACATTCAAAATTTCTTCTGCATCTATATGATGATACTCATGAGCTATAACGTTACGAAGCCCCATAACTTCCCGCCAAGGTATTTCCGGATAATCGGCTAAATAGCCTACATTTTTAGCATCAAGCGTCTTTACACTCTCTCCTATAAAAATAAGTTGCATACAAACACCTCCCAACATAAAAATGCCTTCCTGACTATTCAAAAAATAATCCGCTGTTTCTATGCTATCTGTCTGATTTTGTATTAGCAAAATAGCATCCTCTATTCGTTCTAATAGTGAATATATGCGCTGTTCGTCATACATAAATCAAATCCTTATTGAGGTTGTCGCCAAATACAGTTCCGGAAAACTGTTTGCGCAAACGAATAACATCTACTTTGCACCCAAAAAGCTGCTCCAAATCCATCTTCATACGAATACGCAAAAAAAGATTTGGAGAACCTTCATAAGCAACATCCACATCGCTATCTTCATTTTGTTCACCACGGGCCACGGAACCAAACAGAGCCATTTTTGTGACCCCTTCCTGACGTGCTACCTCTTCAAAATAACGGCGCAACAAATTTACATAATCTAGTGTAGATTTCATGATTCATTATTTATCTTGAAAACAAAGATAAGCATTTTAATATAAAGTATATTGTATGCCACCTTATTTTTGGAAAATTTATTCTCCTAAAATATACCTCTATTCTTCAAAAGCCTGTATACTGATAGGCAATTTACGCGTCATATCCATTTGCTCCTACCTATGAATGTTCAGTACGCAAATATACGATTTTTCTAAAAAGGAAAAACTGGTTTACCGTTTTTTATATTTGCAAACTATAGTTTTTCATTTGGCCGCCGAAGCATCCCAAAACACTACTTATTCCACTTCCTCCCATGGATAAGGGTTATCCATCACGTTCTGGAACTCCGCAATGGCTTCTTGCTGTTCTGCCGTGAGCGAGGCGGAATCCCAAGAAGCAATGATGGAACGGCCCTCGTCGGCCAAAGGCTCATCGAAAACCTCTCCATAACAAGCCGTAAGCAAGCGGAGTTTCAACAAAGAGGAGGGAAGAGAATCAAGAGTATCCCAGCAACGCCTCAACACCTCCTGCACATGCTGCTGTTTTTCACCATGGTCAATGAACGAGACACTATACCCTTTCAAGAGCGCCAGACAGACATTTGCCTGCTCCTCCACCGTGGTGCCCCAAGTGCCGGAATTATACAAAGTTGTGGTCAAGCGATAGACTTCGCTGTTACGACGGGACAAGTCATCGCTATAGATAGGACTACCGTCCATACCCAAATACATCAGATCGTGCGCGGCACGCTGAAGGAGGAGTGCTTCTTCTAAAAGAGACATGAGTAGTAATTAAAAATTATAAATTAAAAGTTAAAGACTAGCGGATTACTTCAATGAGGTCTGGATGGATGGTCGCCATGGCAACGGCAATGATACCTTGTATAGCAATCACTACACGACGATCACGGGCACCTTTTACTTTTAGAAAAACACCTTCTTGACCCTCGAAGTCGCCACCGGTGATACGGACTTTCGTACCTTTGGAGAGATTCAGTTCTTCGGGTTGAAAATAGAGAAGATGGTCATTGTAGGTACCAGCAACGGCTATGAAACGCTGCATATCATGGTCAGGAATGACTATTTTCTGACCGCTACGGGTATCAGTAATATATTGCAAATAAGTAATTTGAGACTTAAATCGCTGCACTTCGGAAGGACGTGCGTGGACAAAAACCAGGTTACGGATGACGGGAACCAAAGCACGGACTTTCCTGCCCCTACGGATACTTATCTTATATTGCATGGGAATGAAACAGCCAAGATTTGCCTTTTCGAGAAGATGCATAGCTTCAAGCTCCCTGCGGTATGTAGCACGCATGGCAAACCAAACTTCGGTCTCTTTATCCATTTCTATTCTTGTTAATTTTACTTAGAAAAAGGTATTCCTTGGGGGCTTTGAACTACTATTACAGAACTGTAGTTCAATCACTTGCGAGCATTTTATGGGAAGTTTGACAAGCACTATGCCCTTCTTGTCAACAGATTCTCTGCGGTTGTTCATTACCTTTTGGTAAGAGACTATAAACGAACGTATTAGAAACAAAAAAGCGTTTTTTAATCGTACGTTTAAAAAACACCTATTTCGAACTTATACAAGACATACTCAAAGAGCTAAAAATAAGAAGATTTTAACTGATTACACATATTGCATATACTGCTGAAATTCAATGTAATATACTTATCATTATTTATTATTAGGAACATTTTTCTATCAAACATTTTGCCATTACAAAAAACGTCTCTATCTTTGCGTTCATTAAACGTACGTTTTTTAAACAGCATATCATCTTATATATCAACCATTTACAACTCACCCTTCACATTTCCCTCCAAAATTCCCTTATTTCTCCCTCACTTTTTATACTTTCGCATTTTTTAACCAGAATAAAAAACAGTTAAACGAACAAAGAATTACACAAATGAAAGAACTCAAAAAAAGAAGCATCTCAACAGTAACGAACAGAGAAGCATGTCGTATCAATCTGATACACAGAAACTAAGAGCAACAAAAGTAAAAGAACACAGCTCCATAGTGGATGAAAAGCTATTGGCAGAACGGGTTTACTACGGAGACCAGACCCATGTTTATGTAGGTTACTTAAGAGCCTTTAAATCAGGCTATTTTGAAGGCACAAAAATTAGAAAAATAACGGATATAGCCAAACTGCTCGTAGCATCCGAAAACTTCACAAAGAGAGCCAGAGGAGAGCAAAAGCCTTTGACTTACAGCACGATAATCACCGAATTGGAGAAGGTATGGGCCATCATAAAACAGGAAGACACCACACTGATTGACCCATACGGATATGATGTAAGGATAAATCACTGATAGTTCAGTACCTGGAAAGGCAGTAATTTTGCCGCCGTCAGCAACCGGACAGAAGGGCTACACCTTTCTCGTCGGATGGTGTAGCCTCAACAAGGCAAGGGCGTAGCCATCCGTACTGAAAGGAGTAGCCCTTTTTCATTGCTGATTATCATACATTTAATAACCCTAAAAACATAAAAAATGGGAAAAGAGAAAACTGAATTTGAGGAGCAATTTGTATCCAAAACAGAAAAAACAAAAAAACTATGGGAAAAACGGATTACGGAAAACACGACATTGAGCATGGAGTCTGTACAATGGATGGCACAGCGCATAAATTCCCTACTGGAATACATGCAATACGGATATGCATTGATAGCCTACCGAAAGCAGGACGGTAGCTTCTACATGGGAAAAGGAACCCTTGTTTCCTACGAAAACGACTTCAAAAAGAAACATGACGTGACAAGCATTAAAGCTCACGTAGCCTATTGGGACGCGGAACAACAAGGCTGGCGGACTTTTCTGATTGAGAATTTTATGGAGTGGAGACCGATAGTAAACTAACAAAAAACACCAATATCAAAAGCTATGGAGGCTTATTTACTACATGATGCCAATGCCGGCAGCAACCTAAAATTAATGATTATGATACAAGAAGAAGGTATGAAAGGATATGGCATTTACTGGACAGTGCTCGAATTCCTCAGATTGCAGAATGAATATAAAGCCAGCCTGAAAGTGATTCCCATACTGGCACAAAAAGCAAGGGTGACAACCGCCACACTGAAGCGAATCATCTATGACTATGCACTGTTCGAGGTGAACGAGACAAGCTTCTCATCCCCCGGACTAAGCCGCCGCATGGAGCCATGGGACGCCCAACAAGAAGCTAAAAAGGAGGCCGGACGTCGCGGTGGACTGGTTAACCAGCAGAGAATCAGGGATGCCAAGACAAGCAGCGCTTTAGCAAATAAACTAAATAAAGAGAATAAAGAACCCCCCTCTCTATCTCCCCAAGGGGAGACGGGAAGAAGGAAGGAGGAGATTCTTCTGACTCCACCGGAGTACACGCTCAACAGACAGACGCATAATTACCAAGGCCTGATGGAAGAGCTGGCAAGGCAGAAAGTAACCGACATCCACGATTTGAATGCCATCCTGAGACTGACAGATTTTGGAAAACTGGGAGGGAAAATCTGGAAAATCCTATATGAGTTGAACAGCTCACCCCAACTGAAAGCTCGCATCGTGATGCCCGGAAAGTACATACTGAAATTACTCAGGGGTTAGATTTAATAAAAGAAATATAATACTTATCTTTGTGTTCAAAACAAAACACCCTAATCATTATGAATCTGAAAAAACAATTTTTTGCTTCTGCCCTGCTCTTTGCTGCATGCGGCACTATCCAGGCCCAGGAAGTCATTGCCCACCGTGGTTTCTGGACTACAGACGGTTCGGCTCAGAACTCCCTTGCCGCACTTGTAAAGGCTGATTCTATCCACTGCTACGGCTCCGAGTTCGACGTTTGGCTCACCACAGACAATCAGCTGGTTGTCAATCATGACGCCACCTTTAAAGGCGTGACTATGCAAGATGCCACAGCCAAGGTATGCACCGCCGTACAACTGGACAACGGCGAACAACTCCCTACCCTGCAACAGTATCTGGACAAGGCAAAAAGCCTGAAAACCCGCCTTATCCTCGAACTGAAAGCCCACAAGACCCCCGAACAGGAAACACGAGCCGTAGAGAGCATCGTAAAAATGATAAAGGACAAAGGGCTGGAGGACCGTACGGAATATATCACCTTCTCCCAACATGCCACCAAGGAGTTTATCCGTCTGGCACCCAAAGGCACCCCCGTCTACTACCTGACCGGTGACCTTACCCCCAAGGAGTTGAAAGCATGGGGTTGTGCCGGTCCCGACTATCACTTCAGTGTCTTCCAAAAACATCCTGAATGGATAAAGGAATGCCACGACCTCGGCATGAAAGTAAACGCCTGGACCGTAAACGAAGCCAAAGACATGGAATGGCTCATCAGCCAAGGAGTAGATTTCATCACAACCAATGAGCCGGTAGTGCTGGAAGAAATTTTAAAGAAAAAATAGCTGCTCCTTATACATTTAGAAACAAAAACCAAACAAACCGCTTCATTATGTCCGCAATGGAGCGGTTTATTGTTTTCAAAAAGATAGCAATTAGCCCTATGAAAAATCTTTTTTCTTATTTTGAATCAAACTAAACTTTCACATGGATTACAATTTATATAAAAACAAAGCCATATGCTTTTAAATTGAAAGCCTGACAGTAGATATTCTCATTGAATGAAAGTTTCGCTAAAAAATAATAGAAAATAGATATGCTTTACAGTTAATTATAAAACAAAACGTCGTATATTTGCATCGAAATAAAACAAAAGGATATATTAACCAACCGATAAAGGACAAAATGACAAGAGCTATAAAATTCACCAAGATGCACGGTGCCGGAAACGACTACATTTATGTAGATACGACCCAATATCCTATCAGCCATCCGGAAGAGCTTGCGAGGGCATGGAGTGCACCGCATACGGGAATTGGAAGTGACGGTCTGGTACTTATCGGTTCTTCGGACAAGGCCGATTTCAGCATGCGGATATTCAATGCCGACGGCTCGGAGGCCCGGATGTGCGGCAATGCAAGCCGCTGCATCGGAAAATATCTTTTTGACTACGGACTGACCTCCAAAACAGAAATCGCACTCGATACACTGTCAGGTATAAGGATGCTAAACCTGCACTTGGCAGACGGAAAGGTCAACTCTGTAACCGTAGACATGGGCATACCTGCCGACGAACCGGCAGACTACGACGGCAAAGGAGCCAAACCGATGAAAGAACAGCCCATCGAAGTGGACGGAGAACGATATGTAGGGACCACCGTATCCATGGGAAACCCACATCTGGTAATCTTTGTCAATGATATTGAAGCCATCGACCTTACAGTCATCGGTCCCAAACTGGAGAATCACCCTCTCTTCCCCGGACGCATCAATGTGGAATTTGCCCAGATATTGGGAGAAGGAAAAATAAGGATGCGTGTCTGGGAACGAGGCTCGGGCATCACCCAAGCCTGCGGAACCGGAGCTTGTGCCACCGCCGTGGCAGCCTTCCTCACCGGACGCGCAGGAAGGGAATCCATCATCATCATGGACGGAGGCTCACTCACCATCCGATGGGACATCGCCACCAGGCATGTACTGATGACGGGAGAAGCCACCAAAGTATTCGACGGCAAAATTGAATTAATTGACTAACCACCAACTATCAACCAAGAAAAGATTATGGCATTAGTAAACGAACATTTTTTAAAGCTACCGGGCAGTTATCTGTTTTCAGACATAGCCAAGAAGGTAAATACTTTCAGGATAACACATCCCAAGCAAGAGGTCATCCGTCTGGGTATCGGAGACGTTACCCGGCCACTGCCACCGGTCTGCATCGAAGCGATGCACAAGGCAGTGGAGGAGATGGCTGACGCACGGACATTCCGTGGATATGGTCCCGAGCAGGGATACGACTTCCTGATAGAAGCCATCCTCAAGCACGATTACCTTCCGCGAGGCATCCATTTCGGTCCTACGGAAATCTTCGTGAACGACGGAGCAAAGAGCGACACGGGAAACATCGGCGACATTCTCCGCCACGACAACAGCGTGGGAGTGACCGACCCTATTTATCCGGTCTATATAGACAGCAACGTGATGTGCGGACGTGCCGGAGTACTGGAGGAAAACGGCCAGTGGAGCAACGTCACCTACATGCCTTGTACCGCCGAGAACGACTTCATCCCGGAGATTCCGGACAAGCGCATCGACATCGTCTACCTCTGCTATCCCAACAACCCGACGGGAACCACCCTGACCAAGCCCGAGCTGAAGAAATGGGTGGACTATGCGCTCGCCAACGACACGCTGATTCTGTTCGATGCCGCCTACGAAGCCTTCATCCGCGAAGATGACGTGCCCCACTCCATCTACGAGATAAAAGGAGCGAAGAAATGCGCCATCGAGTTCCGCAGCTTCTCGAAGACTGCCGGATTCACGGGAGTACGCTGTGGCTACACCGTTGTGCCGAAAGAACTCACTGCCGCCACGCTGGAAGGCGAACGCATCCCGCTGAACAAGCTCTGGAACCGCCGCCAATCTACCAAGTTCAACGGTACCAGCTACATCACCCAGCGGGCGGCAGAAGCCATCTACACACCGGAGGGACAGCGGCAGATAAAGGAAACGATAGATTATTATATGGACAATGCCCGGACCATGAAGCAGGGCCTTGAAGCGGCCGGACTGAAAGTCTACGGCGGTGTGAACGCTCCTTACATCTGGCTGAAAACGCCCGACGGAACAAGCTCCTGGCGGTTCTTCGAACAGATGCTATACGAAGCCAATGTAGTGGGCACACCGGGTGTAGGTTTCGGCCCCAGCGGTGAAGGATATATCCGGCTGACGGCCTTCGGCAAGCACGAAGACTGCGTGGAAGCCATGAAGCGCATCCGGAAGTGGCTGAAATAAAAAACAATTGAATTAGCGAGGTACTTGCTATAATCGAGTCGGACTGATCATCCGGAATTTTTCTAAACTTAAAGGTAAAAAGGTATGAAAACAAAAAGTGTAAAATGGGGAATAATGGCAATGGCGCTGTTATCAATGGCAATGCCTTTCACGGCAAAGGCTCAGGATAAAGTGGAAGCGTCGGCAGGCGTCGACCTCGTAAGCGGTTACGTGTGGCGTGGCCAGGATTTGGGAGGGGTAAGCCTCCAGCCGAGCGCATCCATCGCCTACAAAGGTTTCTCTCTGGGAGCTTGGGGCTCCGTAGGCATCGAGAGTTCGGACACGAAAGAGTTCGACCTCATACTGGGATATTCAACCGGAGGCTTCAGCGTATCGGTGACGGACTACTGGTACAATGTGACCGGAGATGGGGTGACAGCCAAATACTTCCAGTACGGTGCACACAATGCTGCCAACTCACATCTGTTCGAAGCGCAAATCGGCTATGATTTCGGCCCCGTAGCCGTAAACTGGTACACCAACTTTGCAGGCGACGACGGTGTTGACAAAGACGGTGACCGTGCTTATTCATCCTACATCTCCGTGGCAGCCCCCTTCACACTGGGCGGTCTGGACTGGACGGCCGAGATAGGCGCTACCCCTTGGGCCACGGACTTCTATGGAGCCAACGGATTTGCCGTATGCGACGTCAGCCTGGGAGTATCAAAAGACATCAAAATCACCGATTCCTTCTCCCTCCCGTTGTTTGCCAAAGCAACCTGGAATCCAAGGTCTGAAGGTGCCTATTTCGTAGTCGGACTAAGTTTCTAAGATGAAAAACCTATGATTTACACACACCGAAAGGCAAATAGTAAATCGTAAATTGTCTAATCGTAAATTATTTAAGGTATGAAAAAGATTGAAGCTATTATCCGAAAGACCAAGTTCGAGGACGTGAAAGACGCGCTGCTCGAAGCGGACATCGAATGGTTCTCCTATTATGATGTACGGGGCATCGGGAAATCCAGACAAGCCCGTATCTACCGTGGTGTCATGTACGACACCAGTTCCATCGAGCGCATCCTTATCTCCATCGTGGTGCGCGACAAGAATGCGGAAAAGACCGTACAAGCCATCATCAAATCTGCACAAACCGGTGAAATCGGCGACGGACGTATCTTCGTCATCCCCATTGAGGATGCCATACGCATACGTACTGCAGAGAGAGGCGACATCGCACTCTACAATGCCGAACAAGAAAGATAACGGGCAGCTACAAACCATAACTAAGAAAATACAATACAACTAAAAGCAACAAGAAATTATGGATAAACTTATTTTAAGTGAACTGACCAACGGACTGAACACCGTATGGATGCTGCTTGCCGCCATGCTGGTATTCTTCATGCAGCCGGGCTTTGCACTGGTCGAAGCCGGTTTTACAAGAGTAAAAAATACGGCCAATATCCTGATGAAGAACTTCGTTGACTTCATGTTTGGCAGCCTGCTCTACTGGTTCATCGGTTTCGGACTGATGTTCGGTGCAGGCGGATTCATAGGAATGCCCCATTTCTTCGACCTCTCGTTCTACGACGGCGGCGGGCTTCCCACGGAAGGTTTCCTGGTATTCCAGACTGTATTCTGCGCAACGGCTGCCACCATCGTGTCCGGCGCTATGGCAGAACGTACCAAATTCTCCATGTACCTGGTTTACACCATCTTCATCAGTGTGCTGATTTATCCCGTTTCCGGTCACTGGACTTGGGGCGGCGGCTGGCTGATGAACGGTGAGGCAGGTTCCTTCATGATGGAAACATTCGGAACAACTTTCCATGACTTCGCAGGTTCCACCATCGTCCACTCCGTAGGCGGCTGGATTGCCCTGGTAGGTGCGGCCATCCTCGGCCCGCGCATCGGGAAATACGGTAAAGACGGCAAGTCAAGAGCCATTCCGGGACATAACCTCACGATTGCGGCACTGGGTGTATTCATCCTTTGGTTCGGATGGTTCGGCTTCAACCCCGGTTCACAGTTGGCAGCAGCCACTACGGACGATGCAAGGGCCATCTCGCATGTATTCCTCACCACCAATCTGGCAGCCTGCGCAGGCGGTTTCTTTGCATTGGCGGTAAGCTGGATGAAATATGGCAAACCCTCCTTGTCTCTGACACTGAATGGCATTCTGGCCGGATTGGTAGGCATCACGGCCGGTTGTGACATGGTTTCTCCCTTCGGGGCGGTAATCATCGGCACCATCTGCGGCATCCTGATGATTTATTCGGTGGAATTCATCGACCGGACACTGAAAATTGACGACCCCGTAGGGGCCAGTTCCGTACACGGTGTCTGCGGTTTCACGGGAACCATCCTCACCGGACTGTTTTCCACCAGTGAGGGACTGTTTTACGGTGCAGGCTGGAGCTTTCTCGGAGCGCAGGTATTCGGTGCACTCGTAGTAGGCGCATGGGCAGCAGGCATGGGATTCATCATCTTCAAAGGACTCGACAAAATCCACGGCCTCCGCGTTTCCAAACGTGTGGAGGAAGAAGGACTCGACATTTACGAACACGGCGAATCGGCCTACGGTGCATAATGATTTTATATTTTATTAAACCAACAATTACAACTCTAAGGTATTATGTCAAAATTGAGATTCAGAGTAGTAGAAACGGCGTTCAAGAAGAAACCCGTTGCAGTGGCAGTCCCGGCGGAACGTCCGTCAGAGTATTTTGCCAAGTATGTATTCAACAAGGAGAAGATGTTCCGCTATCTGCCGAGCAAGGTGTATGCCAAACTGACGGATGTGATTGACAACGGAGCTCCGCTGGACCGCAGCATAGCCGATGAGGTTGCCGCAGGTATGAAGAAATGGGCGGTTGAAATGGGGGCGACCCACTATACGCACTGGTTTCATCCGCTGACCGAAGGTACTGCCGAAAAGCACGATGCTTTTGTGGAACACGACGGCAAAGGCGGCGTGATGGAGGAATTCACCGGCAAACTGCTCGTGCAGCAGGAACCGGACGCTTCCAGTTTCCCGAACGGCGGTATCCGCAATACGTTCGAGGCACGTGGCTACTCGGCATGGGACCCCTCCTCCCCGGCATTCATCGTAGACGACACGCTCTGCATCCCGACTATTTTCATCGCCTATACCGGTGAGTCTCTGGACTACAAGGCACCGTTGCTGAAAGCCCTGCGTGCCGTAGACAAGGCTGCCGTCGACGTATGCCACTATTTCAATCCGGAAGTAAAGAAAGTGGTTGCCTATCTGGGCTGGGAGCAGGAATATTTTCTGGTTGACGAAGGGTTGTACGCCGCACGTCCCGACCTGCTGATGACCGGACGCACGCTGATGGGCCATGACAGCGCCAAGAACCAGCAGCTGGAAGACCATTACTTCGGGGCCATCCCCAGCCGTGTGGCCGCTTTCATGAAGGAGCTGGAAATCGAAGCGCTGAAACTCGGCATCCCCGTCAAGACCCGCCACAACGAAGTGGCTCCCAACCAGTTCGAGCTGGCTCCCGTCTTCGAGGAATGCAACCTGGCGGTAGACCACAACATGCTCATCATGGCCTTGATGCGTAAAGTGGCACGTAACCACGGTTTCCGCGTACTGCTGCACGAAAAGCCCTTCAAGGGTGTCAACGGTAGCGGCAAGCATAATAACTGGTCGCTGGGTACGGACACCGGTATCCTGCTCCACGCACCCGGCAAACTGCCCGAAGAGAACCTGCGTTTCATCACTTTCGTAGTGAATACGCTGATGGCCGTATACCGTCACAACGGATTGCTGAAAGCCTCCATCTCCAGTGCGACGAACGCCCACCGGCTGGGTGCCAACGAAGCGCCTCCGGCCATCATCTCTTCCTTCCTGGGCAAGCAGTTGAGCCAGGTGCTGGAACACATTGAAGAGAGCACCAAGGACGACCTCGTCAGCCTCAGCGGCAAGCAAGGCATGAAGCTGGACATCCCGCAGATTCCGGAACTGATGATAGACAATACCGACCGCAACCGCACCAGCCCGTTCGCCTTCACCGGCAACCGCTTCGAGTTCCGCGCCGTGGGTTCCGAGGCCAACTGCGCCAGTGCCATGATTGCGCTGAACTCTGCCCTTGCCGAGCAGTTAACGGAATTCAAGAAAGATGTGGACGAACTGATTGAAAAGGGTGAGCCGAAAATCTCCGCCATCCTCGAAGTCATCCGCCGGTACATCAAAGTCTGCAAACCCATCCACTTTGACGGCAACGGTTACAGCGATGAATGGAAAGCCGAAGCAGCCCGCCGCGGTCTGGACTGCGAGACAAGTGTTCCCGTCATCTTCGACAACTACCTGAAACCGGAGAGCATCCGGATGTTCGAGTCCATCGGTGTCATGACGAAGAAGGAACTGGAAGCCCGCAACGAGGTGAAATGGGAAATGTACACCAAGAAAATACAGATTGAAGCTCGCGTGCTCGGAGATTTGGCCATGAACCACATTATCCCCGTAGCTACACAGTATCAGTCGGATTTGATTGACAACGTCTACAAGATGAAAGACCTGTTCCCCGCAGAGAAGGCTGCAAAACTGTCTGCCAAGAATCTGGAACTCATCGAAGAGATTGCCGACCGTACCGCCTTCATCAAGGAGCATGTGGATGCCATGATTGAGGCGCGCAAAGTGGCCAACAAAATTGAGAGTGAACGTGAAAAAGCCATCGCCTACCACGACAACATCGTACCGATGATGGAGGAAATCCGTTACCACATCGACAAGCTGGAACTCATCGTCGACAATCAGATGTGGACGTTGCCCAAATATCGCGAGTTACTGTTTATAAGATGAAAAATGGAGGATGAAGGATGAATCCTTAATCCCTATCTCATTCTTTTGTTGGTTGTTTTAAGTTTGCAGGGGGGAGAGGTGCCGCGAGGCAGTTCTCTCTCTTTTTTTCGTCCATGCCAACTGTTGGCGGTAAGCGGGAAATAACCTATCTTTGCCCGTCAGATAAAACAATCCTGTCATCATGAAGAATTTACGTAACTACTATGCAGCGTTCCTGCTGTTTGCCTTGCTGTTCGTTGCGGCTGCCGCCCCGGCACAAACCGATCTGCAGCAAAAACTGGGTCGGATTTCCGCCATTACGGAAACCCGTCCGTTGGAGTCCACCCGGTTCTCCGAGAAGTATGTAACCTATTTTACCCAGCCGTTGGACCACCGTCGTCCCGAAAAGGGCAGTTTCCGCCAGCGTGTGATTGTCTCCCACGTCGGCTTCGACCGTCCCACGGTGATTGTAACCGAAGGCTATGGAGCCGCCTATGCCCTCAACCCCAAGTATCGCGAGGAACTTTCAGAGTTGCTCGATGCCAACATGATTTTTGTGGAATACCGTTATTTCCTGGAATCCACCCCTGAGCCCAAAGACTGGCAATACCTCACCGCCGAGAATTCTGCCGACGACCTGCACGCCGTCCGCAACGCCTTTAAAAGCATCTATCCCGGCAAATGGATTGCGACCGGCATCAGCAAGGGTGGACAGACTACCCTGCTCTACCGCACGTTCTATCCGGACGATGTGGATATTTCCGTGCCATACGTAGCTCCGCTCTGCTACGGGGTGGAAGACGGACGCCACGAGCCTTTCCTCAGGAAAGTGTCTACTCCGGAGGACCGCAAACGGATTGAGGACTTCCAGTTGGAAGTGTTGAAACGGAAAGCCGCACTGCTCCCCCGCTTTGAGAAATATTGCGATGAAAAAGGACTCAAGTTCCATGCGCCCGTTGAAGAGATATACGACTATTGCGTGCTGGAGTATTCTTTTGCCCTTTGGCAGTGGGGAACTCCCGTCAGCAGCATCCCTGCCACCACGGCCTCGGACGATGAGATATTTGCCCATCTGCTCGACATCAGTAATCCCGACTACTTCATTGCCGACAGTCCCACAGCCTCATTCTTCGTGCAGGCCGCCCACGAACTGGGCTATTACGGCTACGATACGAAGCCTTTCAAGAAGTATCTTTCCATCCAATCGAGCAAGGATTACCTGCACCGCCTCATGCTCCCCGAAGAGCTGAAAGACATGCCCTTCGACAAGACCCTAAGCAAGAAAATCACGAAGTTCCTGAAAGAGAATGACCCGAAAATGATATTCATCTACGGACAGAACGACCCGTGGACAGCTGCCGGAGTGACCTGGCTGAAAGGTAAAAAGAACATCCATGTATTCGTCGAGCCCGGCGGAAGCCATCGGGCACGCATCGGCACACTGCCCGAAGAGGAAAAGAAGCAAGTGATGGAGCTGATAAATGAATGGTTGAAACAATAAAAACGGATGGTCCGTGTGGCATGAACAGACCATCCGTTTACTCCTGACAGACCATCTGTTCTACCTCAACAGATGGTCTGTTTTTTTATTCTATAATTTGTGCATCCTCAATATCGTCCACTGCCTTTACTGAAGCATCCGGTGTCTTCGGGCGGCGACGCGTAAACTTGAACCAGTTCAGCAGTTCCGAAGCCGCATAGACCAGACTGCTGATACCGATAATGATAAATGCCGTGGAGCGTACTCCCGTAGGATTGAACAGCGCAACCAAGCCGGCAAGCAGAATCAATACCGGAACCACATAAAAACCTCCCGGTACCGGCATCCAGCGACGGGCAGCGGAAAGCGAGGCAATCTGTTGCACTCCTCCCATCACCAGGATAAATCCCAATACAAATGTCAGCAAATCGGCAAAGAAACCGGGCATGATAATCAGCCACAAGCCAAACAGCAGGCTGCCCACTCCCTCGATAGGGAAACGGCTGCGCATCTCCGTGCTCTGTGCAAAGTAGCCTATGATGCTGATAAGCGAAGGCACCAGGAAAATGACACCTATCGTAATCACAAAGTAATCACCCGCCTGGTCGGGAAACATCACCAGCACCAAACCGATAACCAGCGCACATATAGCACGCAAAAATGAATAACTTAATCCTTTCATGAGTCTATGTTTTTTTGCGAAGATACATCTTTATCCGAATAACTCCACACGAAAATCCCGAAAAATCAGTTTACATTCAGCCAGGCATTCATATCTTCGGCCACAAAAAGCCAGTATAATAACAACAGTACAGCAATAACCACGCCTATGGCAACTAAATGTTTTCTATTCATAGTTTGTTCCTTTCTTTTTTTGAATGAATATTCGTTTTTACTACACTTATAAGAACAATATTTCAAGAAAAATGTTCTTATCCAGAAAAAAAGTCATATTTATTTTGGCAGTTAAAACAAAGTGCTTATATTTGTCGCGAAAACGAAGACAGGCTGCACCTCAGCATAAAAAATGAACAAGTTCATTTTATTATACATTCGGTTTGCACTGTCTTTGCCCCCGATAAAACAAAAAAAGTCAATGAAAACAATGTTAGTAAATACATATTGGTGGTGGCACCCGTTACAACTCCGACAGTCGTAAGGGAGCAGCGCTCGTATGTATATATGTAATATATAGTAAAAAACAAAAAGAGCCCTGTCGCACCAAGCGACGGGGCTTTTTTCGTTTAAGCAATAATGCGTTTTGATTTCTGAAATAGTAAATAGTAAATCGTCAAATAGTAAATAACATGATGAATTTCTTAGTTGACAAAGAAGGTTATTACGGAGAGTTCGGCGGGGCATACGTTCCCGAAATCCTCCACAAATGTGTAGAAGAGTTGCAGAACACCTACCTCAAGGTGCTGCAAAGTGAGGACTTCAAGCGTGAATACGACCAGTTGCTGCGCGACTACGTGGGACGCCCTTCCCCACTCTACTTGGCACACCGCTTGTCCGAGAAGTACGGTTGCCGGATTTACCTCAAGCGTGAAGACCTGAACCACACCGGTGCCCACAAAATCAACAACAGCATCGGGCAGGTGTTGCTGGCACGCCGCATGGGCAAGCACCGCATCATCGCCGAAACCGGAGCCGGACAGCACGGTGTGGCCACAGCCACCGTCTGCGCCTTGATGAACATGGAATGCATCGTCTACATGGGTAAGACCGACGTAGAGCGCCAGCGCGTCAATGTGGAGAAGATGGAGATGCTCGGCGCCACCGTCGTTCCCGTCACCAGTGGTAATATGACGTTGAAGGACGCCACCAACGAAGCCATCCGCGACTGGTGCTGCCATCCGTCGGACACCTACTACGTGATAGGTTCCACCGTCGGCCCGCATCCGTACCCCGACATGGTGGCACGCCTGCAGTCTGTCATCAGCGAAGAAATAAGGAAGCAGCTCCTTGAACACGAGGGACGCGAATGCCCCGACTACCTCATCGCCTGCGTAGGCGGAGGAAGCAATGCAGCCGGCACCATCTATCACTACGTCAACGACCCGCACGTGCAAATCGTCCTCGCCGAAGCCGGCGGAAAAGGTATTGAAACGGGAATGACAGCCGCCACCATCGCCCTCGGCAAGATGGGTATCATCCACGGCTCGCGCACCTACGTCATCCAGAACGAGGACGGACAGATAGAAGAGCCCTATTCCATCTCTGCCGGACTGGACTATCCGGGCATCGGCCCCATGCACGCCAACCTTGCCAAGCAGAAGCGTGCCATCGTCCTCGCCGTCAACGACGACGAAGCCATCCGTGCCGCCTACGAACTGACCCGGCTCGAGGGCATCATCCCCGCATTGGAAAGCGCCCACGCACTGGGTGCGCTGGAGAAGATGAGGTTCAAGCCGACGGACGTGGTGGTGCTGACGGTGTCGGGACGGGGGGATAAGGATATAGAGACGTATTTGAGTGATGAGTTATAAGTGATGAGTTATTTGAAAATACGAGATACAATGAAATAAAATACAAGATACAATGAAACAATATGATTATAAAACAATCAGCTGCACCATGCTCGGTGACTTGCATACGCCGGTGAGCACGTATCTGAAGGTGCGTGACATCTTTCCGCAGAGCGCACTTATGGAGAGTTCCGACTATCACGGCAGTGAGAACAACCGTTCGTTCATCGCTCTGTGTCCGCTGGCAAGTGTCAGCATAGACCACGGCACGGTTATCTTCCGCCTGCCGGACGACAGCCGCGAAGAGCATCCCATAACCGATACATACCGGGTGGAGAATGCCTTGAACGATTTCCGCGCCCGCTTCCGCGTGGAGGGCGAATACAGCAATTACTGCGGACTCTACGGATACACCTCCTTCAATGCTGTCCGCTACTTCGAGAATATCCCCGTGAAGGACAGCCGCGAAGCTACCAACGATGCGCCGGACATGCTGTACATATTATATAAGTACCTCATCGTCTTCAACGACTTCAAGAATGAGATGCTGCTCCTCGAGATGCTGGCGCCCGGCGAGACCAGCGAACTGGACCAGGTGCAGAAGGCCATCCATAACCGCAACTACACCGCCTATGATTTCCGCGCCATCGGCCCCACCACCTCTCCGCTTACGGACGAGGAGCACAAGGCGAATATCCGCCGGGGCATCGCCCACTGTCTGCGCGGCGACGTTTTCCAGATAGTCCTCTCCCGCCGGTTCGAGCAGCGTTTCACGGGCGATGACTTCAAGCTCTACCGTGCCCTGCGCAGCATCAACCCTTCTCCCTATCTGTTCTATTTCGACTTCGGGGGCTTCCGCATTTTCGGCTCGTCTCCCGAAACCCATTGCCGCATCGAAGGCCGCCATGCCTATATCGACCCCATTGCCGGAACCACGAAGCGCACCGGCGATGCAGAGCAGGACGCCCTCAATGCCCGGTACCTGCACGACGACCCCAAAGAGAACGCCGAACACGTGATGCTTGTGGACCTTGCCCGCAACGACCTCTCCCGCAACTGCCACGATGTAAAGGTGGACTTCTATAAGGAGATGCAGTATTACAGCCATGTCATCCACCTCGTCAGCCGTGTCAGCGGAACGCTCCGCGAAGAGGCCGACCCCGTCAAGGCCTTCATCGACACCTTCCCTGCCGGTACCCTGAGCGGCGCCCCCAAGGTACGCGCCATGCAACTCATCAGCCAGCTGGAACCGCACAACCGTGGAGCCTACGGCGGCTGCATCGGTTTCATCGGACTGAACGGCTCGCTGAACCAGGCAATTACGATTCGTACTTTTGTCAGCCGCAACGGTGTCCTCTGGTTCCAGGCAGGCGGCGGTATCGTAGCCAAGAGCAACGACGAGTACGAACTGCAAGAGGTGAACAACAAGCTCGGCGCACTGAAAAAGGCGATTGAGATGGCAGAAAAAATGTGAGTTTATGTACGATTTGACGATTTACGATGTACGATTTGCCATGCGGCGTACATTGCGCAGCCAAATCGTACATCGTAAATAAAGTAACTTCAATCGTACATCGTAAATCGTCAAATAGTAAATAAAATAGATTGTAAATACAAAAGATGAAAACAGTTATCATAGACAATTACGACTCCTTCACCTACAACCTTGCCCATCTGGTGAAAGAGCTTGGCGCAGAAACGGATGTGCTGCGCAACGATAAATTCCGGCTCGAAGAACTGGAGCCATACGATAAAATCATCCTCTCACCCGGCCCCGGTGTCCCCGAGGAAGCCGGACTGCTGCTGGATGTCATCCGCACCTATGCCGGACGGAAACCCATACTCGGTGTCTGTCTGGGCGAACAAGCCATCGGACAAGCGTTCGGTGGAAAGCTGGTCAATCTGGAAGAGGTGTTCCATGGGGTACAGACGGAGATAAGGATTAGGAGTGAGGGATTAGGGACGAGGGAGGAAGGATTAGGGATTAGTGATGAAGGATTGGGGGGAAAGGATTATGAAGGTATTTCTCTCGAAGAAGACTATATCTTCTGCGGTTTACCCAATAGGATTCCCGTCGGACGATACCACTCCTGGGTAGTGGATACGAAGGACTTTCCCGAAGCGCTGGCCATTACCGCCATCAGCCCCGAAGGACAAATCATGGCGCTGAAACATCGGGAGTATGACATACACGGCATCCAGTTCCATCCTGAATCGGTACTGACACCCGACGGAAAAACAATCGTAAAAAACTGGCTTTTCAAATGAGGCACTTCAGAAAAAGAGTAAATTCAATCGTCAAATCGTAAATCGTCAAATCGTAAATAAAAAGATGAAAGCAATACTCACCCGTCTCTTCAACCACGAAGAGCTTACGTCGGAGGAAACCAAACAAATCCTCCTCAACATCACCAAGGAAATGTATCCTGAGGCGCAGATAGCAGCCTTGCTCACTGCCTTCCAGATGCGGAGCATCACTGTGGACGAGCTTATCGGTTTCCGCGAAGCACTGATGGAGACACGCCTTCCCATCGACTTCGCCCCCTATCGCCCCATCGACATTGTAGGTACGGGCGGCGACGGAAAGAACACCTTCAACATCTCCACCTGCGCTTGCTTCGTGGTGGCGGGAGCCGGCTACAAGGTTGCCAAGCACGGCAACTACGGAGCCACTTCCGTGAGCGGAGCCAGCAATGTCATCGAGCAGCACGGCGTACGCTTCACCAACAACCCCGACACGCTGAAACGCAGCATGGAGGAGTGCAACATCGCTTACCTTCATGCCCAGCTTTTCAATCCGGCGATGAAGTTTGTCGGTCCCGTACGCAAGACGTTGGGAGTGCGCACCTTGTTCAATCTGCTCGGCCCGTTGGTGAATCCATGCTGCCCGGCATATCAGCTGCTCGGTGTGGCAGACCTCTCGCAGATGCGCCTATACACCAACGTATTCTATAAACTCGGCATTGACTTTGCCGTGGTCAACAGCCTCGACAGCTACGACGAAATCTCCCTGACGGATGAGTTCAAGGTGATGACCCGCAACTACGAGCGCATCTACCGTCCGCAGGCCCTCGGCTTCAAGGATGCCCGTCCCGAAGAACTCTTCGGCGGCGCATGCAAGGAAGATGCCGCCCGCATCTTCGACAATATCCTTACGGGGCATGCCACACCTGCACAAACGCAATGCGTCATTGTCAACGCCGCCTTTGCCATCCAGGTGATGGAGCCGCAGAAAGAGATTGAGGAGTGCATCGCCATCGCACGCGAATCACTGGATAGCGGACGGGCGCTGGCGACACTGAAAAAATTTATCGAGATTAATAAATGAAGCAATGAAAGATATACTGTCCGAAATCATCGCCCATAAGCAAACAGAGATTGAACTGCAAAAGCAAACCGTCTCTCTGGAACAGTTGCAGGAGCAGGCCGGAATCATCATCCGGGAGAATGCGGCCCACCACCGCAGCATGAAGCAGGCCCTTGCCGCTTCTTCTACAGGAATCATCTCCGAGTTCAAACGCCGTTCACCCTCCAAAGGCTGGATAAACGAGGCTGCCCGGGCAGAGGAAATACCTGCCGCCTACGAAGCCGCCGGCGCCGCCGCCCTCTCCATCCTGACGGATGAGAAGTTCTTCGGCGGTACGCTGCGCGACATCCGCACGGCCCGTCCGCTCGTCCGCATCCCCATTCTGCGCAAGGACTTCATCATCGACGAGTACCAGCTTCTGCAAGCCTGCATCGTAGGTGCCGACGCCGTATTGCTCATTGCCGCCTGCCTCAGTCCGGAGCAGTGTAGCACCCTCACCGCCCAAGCCCACGAACTCGGGCTGGAGGTATTGCTCGAAATCCACAGCCCTTCGGAACTCTCCTATATAAATAAGGAGGTCGACATGGTGGGTGTCAACAACCGCAACCTCGGCTCCTTCGTCACCGATGTAGAAAACTCCTTCCGGATAGCCCGGCAACTGCGCGAAGCCACCCACGGACCGGCATCCCCGCTCCTTGTTTCCGAAAGCGGCATCTCCGACCCCGAAACCATCTGCCGCCTGCGTGCCGCCGGCTTCCGCGGTTTCCTCATCGGCGAAACCTTCATGAAAACAGCCACCCCGGGCGAAACCCTGAAAAAGTTCATCCAAGACAGTCTCTTAATTAATAATTGAAAGTTGAAAGTTGATAATTGAAAGTTGATAATTGTAAATACAAAAGTCTCTCATACAGCGTTACATCGCGCAGCCAAATTGTAAATTGTAAATCGTAAATTGTAAATCGTAAATAAAATGTCTCCTCTCATCAAAGTATGCGGAATGACCGAAGCAGAAAACATCCGCAATGTAGAACTGCAAGGTGTAGATATGATTGGTTTCATCTTCTACCCAAAATCTCCCCGTTGTCTGTGCCAGATGCCCGGGTATCTGCCAGCCTGCGCCAAGCGCGTCGGCGTCTTTGTCAACGAAAGTAAGGAAAACATCCTGATGTATACCGACCGTTTCGGCCTGGACTACATCCAGCTGCATGGCAATGAAGCTCCCGAGTACTGCCGTTCCCTGCGCAATGCAGGCCTGCACCTCATCAAGGTTTTCTCCATCTTGCTGCCCAAGGACCTGCTTTCCGTATCTGCCTACAATGGTCTGTGCGACTATTACCTCTTCGACACCAAGACCCCGCAGTACGGCGGTTCCGGCAACCAGTTCGACTGGAACCTCCTGCACCGCTACAACGGTCCCACCCCGTTCCTGCTTAGCGGCGGCATCAACCCCTACAGCGTAAAAGCCCTCCGGGAGTTCCGCCATCCCTATTTCGCAGGTATCGACATCAACAGCCGTTTCGAGACGGCACCGGGAATAAAGGATGTGGAACGCATCTCAAACTTCCTGAAAGAACTCAAGGGAGGTACGATTTGACGATTTACTATTTACTATTTGGCTGCGCAATATACGCCACATGGCAAATTGTACATTGTACATGGTAAATAGTAAATAGTAAATTGTAAAATTGTAAATCGTAAAATTGTAAATCGTACCATGCAGCATATATTGCGCAGCCAAATAGTAAATTGTAAATTGTAAAATTGTAAATAGAAATAGTATGTTGAACCGCATTAACCAACTTTTCCAGGACAGCCCCAAGAATCTGCTGTCCATTTACTTTTGTGCAGGCTGTCCCAACCTCGACGGTACTGCCGACGTTATCCGTGCCCTCGAAAGAAACGGAGTCAGCATGATTGAAATCGGAATTCCGTTCAGTGACCCCATGGCCGACGGCATTGTCATCCAGAATGCCGCCACCCGCGCCCTGCATAACGGCATGTCCCTCCGTCTGCTTTTCGAACAATTGCGCGACATCCGTCGCGATGTCCGCATCCCGCTTGTCCTTATGGGATACCTCAATCCCATCATGCAGTTCGGCTTCGAAGCCTTCTGCCAGAAGTGCGTGGAATGCGGCATCGATGGCGTCATCATTCCCGACCTCCCTTTCCGCGATTACGAAGAGAGTTACAAAGCCATCGCCTCGAAGTATGACATCCGTGTCATCATGCTCATTACCCCCGAAACCAGCGAAGCCCGCGTCCGCGAAATAGACGCCCACACCGACGGATTCATCTATCTGGTGTCCAGTGCCGCTACCACCGGTGCCCAAAAAGACTTCGACACCCGGAAGCAAGCCTACTTCAAGAAGATAGAGGATATGAACCTGCGCAATCCACGCATGGTAGGCTTCGGCATCAGCAACAAGCAGACATTCGATGCCGCTTGCGCCCACTCATCCGGTGCCATCATCGGCAGCCGCTTCGTCACGCTGCTCAACGAGAAGGAAGGAGATGCGGAAAAGGCTATCAGGCAGTTGAAGGAAGATTTGAAACAGTGAGCTTATTCAAATTTCATACAATATATTTTTCGCAATGAAAAAATAAAAGAGACAAAATCTGCAAAGACTTGTCTCTTTTATTTTCTCCCCATCTCATATTTCACTATCTTTGTGCCCGAAAAAAGCTCTAATACGAATATCATGAAAGTCGATTGCCCTTCCGTACTATTGATTTACACTGGCGGAACTATCGGAATGATAGAAAATCCCGAGACCGGTGCGCTTGAGAACTTCAACTTCGACCAACTGCTACAGCATGTTCCCGAACTGAAGCGCTTCAACTACCGCATCTCTTCCTATCAGTTCGACCCACCGATCGACTCTTCCGACATGGAGCCTTCCCTCTGGGCAAAGATTGTAAAAATCATCAACTACAACTACGACAATTTCGACGGCTTCGTCATCCTGCACGGTACCGATACGATGGCCTATACAGCCTCCGCCCTCAGTTTCATGCTCGAGAACCTTTCCAAGCCGGTCATCCTCACCGGTTCCCAGCTTCCCATCGGCACCCTGCGCACCGACGGGAAAGAGAACCTCATCACCGCCATTGAAATAGCCGCCGCCAAGCATCCGGACGGTACTCCTATCGTCCCCGAAGTGTGCATCTTCTTCGAGAACGAGCTGATGCGGGGCAACCGTACCACCAAAATCAATGCCGAGAATTTCAATGCTTTCCGCTCCTTCAACTATCCCGCACTGGCAAAGGCAGGCATCCATATCCGTTATAACGAGCACCTCATCCACCGTCCCGACCCGTCACGCCCCATGAAGCCGCACTACCTTTTCGACACCAATGTCGTAGTGCTCACCCTCTTTCCCGGCATCCAGGAAAGCATCATCAACTCCGTGCTTCATGTTCCCGGCCTGAAAGCTGTTGTCCTCAAGACCTTCGGTTCCGGCAATGCCCCCCAGAAAGAATGGTTCATCCGCCAGCTGAAAGAAGCCAGCGAACGTGGCATTGTCATCGTCAACATCACCCAATGCCAAAGTGGCGCCGTCGAGATGGGACGTTACGAAACCGGTCTGCAACTTCTCCAGGCAGGTGTCATCAGCGGCTATGACAGTACCCCCGAATGTGCCGTCACCAAACTCATGTTCCTCCTGGGGCATGGACTGGACCAAGCCGAAATCCGCCACCGCATGAATTCCGACCTGGCAGGAGAAATCACCAAGATTTAGTAAAGCGGCAATACAGAGGGCATTTAGTAATATTGATAATTTTCAAGACAAACTTGCATTATCTATTCATACAAAATCGTTAAAAAGCGTTAACCAACACGCTTTTATCCCCCATTAATAAAGCTTATTAGTTTAAATAAACGTACTTTTGCTTACAATCAAGCAAAACAAATGTAAAATATGGGAGAAAATACCCTATACAAACGCTTTCTGCCGCTTGTTATTCTTACAGTAGGCATACTGCTGCAGGGTTGTAAAGACGATGTTTTTAACCCCGAAAAAGTGAAAGCAGCCTATCAAGACAGGTTTCCGGTCAAGAACATAGATCCGGCTATGGATTGGAAAATGACTCAGCAGGTCCGGGTCAATGTTTCTGTATCCGAAGATACCGGCATCGACTATACCATACGTATTTACGACAAGAACCCCTTAATCAGCCGGTCATCTGCCAAACTGCTGACAGAAGGCACCGCCAATAATACAACAGTATTTACTACCGTCATGGACTACCCTTCTGTGCTGACGAGCGCTTTTGTGTGCCGCACCGATGCACACAGCCGCAACATAGTAAAATACGTATCCATCCAAAACGGTCAGCTCCATGCCGCTTTCGGCAGTTCCCCCACAACTACACGTGCCGCATGGACACGCAGTGTCAGCATCGAGACCTATTCACCGGAAAAGTCTGAGGCAGAAATCACCGCAATGCTATCAAGTGCCGAAGAAATAAGGCCGAATACCGATTTTCAAAACGGAAAAGCCTACAAAATCTCCAAAGACAATATATATAGGAATAAAATCAGCAAGGACGGCATGGGAAGTGACAATCCGGCCATCATCATCATTGAAGGCAGCTGGGAACCCAATGGAAACAACATGACCGTTGAACGAGGCTTCGAATTCTATGTGATTGACGGAGGGGAAATCGTGATACCGGACGAGCACACCTTCACTTTAGTACAATCCAGCCGGTTTATCGTCTACGCGGGTGGAACCATCAAAGGGAACGACATCGAATTGACCAATGCATCCGGAGGCAGCTACAACTACAATGCCGGCACTATGGAAATAGATGATTTCCATGTCAGCCAGGGAGGAGCATTCTATAATTGCGGTACCGTACGTGTCGATGAAATGAATTTCGACAGCGGATGCAAATTCATCAACCAGGGCAAAGCCTATATCGGGAAAACCGACAGCAACATCACTATAGACAACGGATGCTATCTATATGCGGAAGAATTTGTAGGCACACTGAACATGGGAGACACCTCTTCTGCAGAGATAGAGGATTTCGGGGACCATAGCAACAATTACAATACCCAAATCACGATGGGTGACAACTCCATGATAACCGTACTTGATGAAGCAGAATTGTCACAAGCACAATTTATGGGTCCAAACAATGAATATGCACTGGTAAAAATCAATAAAATTGAAGATATAGGGAATTTCTCCAGCCAGGGAAACATTCATTATGAAGTGAAAGAAATTGACGATGATATCACCGAGGACATCTGGTGGGAAGCCAAATTCCTTGATGCCATCAAGAACACCGAAGGAACCATATCCAAATGGGGAGAATCCCCCATCACCATTCCTGCCGGAGACTGTACCGGTGAAGGCAACACTCCCAGCGACTCCGGCTCAGAGACACCTACCGACCCTATCCCTTATACATACGTGTTCGAGGATAATTTTCCGTTGGTAGGCGACTATGACTTCAACGACGTGGTTTTAGACGTAGAAACAATTCTTCATACTGAGGGAAAGACAAACCACATCAAGCGCATCCAGCTCGATGTGACCCTTGCTGCTGCCGGAGCGTCCAAAGCTCTTGGTGTAGGCCTTCGTATAGTAGGTATCAGCAAATCCGACATTAAAGAAATTACCACCGGAGGAGCCGACAGACGATTCCAGACATCGTTCGACGACCCGTACAGTCTGTTTAACTACAACAGTGGCACACACATGGAAGATGGGGATCCCAGTGTCGTTATCCCTATTGCGGGTGAAGTACACAACGTATTCGGTAGAAGCCCCGGAACTATGATTAATACCGGAGGAACCAGTATCACAGCCAATATGTATACCTATGAAATAATCATTGAACTGGCAGACCAGACGAAGACCGAACCCCTGTTTTCCAAAGACAACCTCGATTTCTTCATCTGTTACCAATATAAAAGTATGCAGCAGCGCATGGAAGTCCACCTCTACGAGTTCTGGGGATATGGAGCCACCGCTGCCGGAACCGTACAACAGGAAAATCTTGATTTGGCAGGTAACAACACATGGGCTATCTGCGTACCTTACGGATTCCGTTATCCGATAGAGACTATCAACATTTCACGTACAGACAACCCTACGGCCAGCGCCTATCCGGATTTCATTTATTGGGCAAAGAATCGCAGCAGCCATCAGGATTGGTACACAAATCCGGTGAAAGCAAATGTATATAGATAATATGAAAAACAGCAAACAATTAGCATAAACAATGAAGAAAATATTATTTGTAGATGACAAACCTGCCATAGGCAAGGTACTCTCGGTGTATTTAGGTAAAGAAAACGAACTGGTATATTTTGAAGATCCCCTCCGGGCGATAGAATGGTTGAATGAAGGGAATGAACCTGCTCTCATCATTTCAGACATCCGCATGCCCAGAATGAACGGCAGTGAATTCCTGCACTACCTGAAGGGAAACGCACTTTTCAGACACATCCCGGTCGTTATGCTTTCCAGCGAAGAGAGTACCACCGAACGCATCAACCTGCTTGAAGCCGGAGCTGAAGACTTCATTCTGAAACCCTTCAACCCTATGGAACTGAAAGCCCGTATCAAGAAATACCTCTAACACACACAACAAATGGATATGTTATATTATATTTACATAGGTAATGACCGGTCCACCATCAATCACTTGAGCAAAGTGACAGGAGGCATGTTCATGGCTGTTTCCTCCAGCAACAAGGCAGCAAAGGTCATCGACAGCATACGCGAGCGATATAACACTTCCATTCTTTACGAGCAGAACGAACCTCTAAAAGACAGCCAAGACATTAGCTTCCTGCACAAACGTTTCCCGCGCGTCTATATCATCCTCATCACTCCGGGGCTGCAGACAGAAAGCCGCAAGGTTTATTTGCAGGCAGGGGTCAACAATACCCTCCCCCCCCAAGCTGATGAAGAGAGCATCCGGCAGATGACAAAATTTCTCCAACTGCGCAAAGAACATAAGCTACAAGAGTTCAGCCAGTCGCACCGCAAGATATTCAATACCTTCCACCTGCCTATGTGGAAACGTATCTTCGATATACTGTTTGCGTGTGCAGTACTCATTGTGCTTTCTCCGCTACTCATTGCCACAGCAATAGCTATCCGCATGGAGAGTAAAGGTAAAGTGATTTACAAATCCCAGCGCGTGGGAAGCAACTATCAGATATTCAATTTTCTGAAGTTCCGTTCCATGTACACCAATGCAGACAAGCGCCTGAAAGAGTTGAATGCCCTCAATCAGTATAGGATAGAAGAAACGTTGACGGACGAACAACCGGACATTCGTTTCGACGACCTGACAGGCACTTCTGAAGAAGAGGCTTCATTGCTCATTTCGGATGATTTTGTCATCACCGAAGAAGATTTTCTAAAAAAGAAAGCTCAAGAGAAGCAAAATACATTTATAAAAATAGAAAACGATCCCCGCGTCACCCGCGTAGGCCGTTTCATCCGGAAATACAGTATTGACGAGCTGCCGCAACTGTTCAACGTCCTCAAGGGCGATATGAGTATTGTAGGCAACCGCCCCCTGCCCCTCTACGAAGCAGAACTGCTGACCAGCGACGCATATATCGAGCGCTTCATGGCCCCCGCCGGACTGACAGGGCTGTGGCAAGTGGAGAAACGAGGCGGCGCCGGAAAAATGTCTGCCGAGGAGCGCAAGCAACTGGACATTAAATATACCAAAGAATTTTCATTCTGGCTGGACATGAAGATATTGTGCAAGACGCTGACGGCGTTTGTGCAGAAAGAGAATGTATAAAATAATAATTAAGGATATTAGAAAATGGCAATAAAACATATCACTTTCATAGTTTGTAATGCTATCCTTTTAGGATTGCTCATCGTCCCATTGTCTGCATCAGCACAAGAAATGACACGTGAAGAGCGAATCAAAGCACTTGAAAAATTAAAAATGGAAGACAAGTTATGGGAAGAAAATACAATAGGAAAACTATCTGCCGATATGCCATTAGAACTTCAAACCTTTGAGCTACCCCCACTTTCTGTTTTTCTGGACGCAGTAACAGAAAATGCGACTGTGAAACGGGCACAATCAGAAGTTGAACAAGTGAAAAATGAATATCGTTTACAAAAACGTGATTGGTGGAATTATTTTAAACTAAACGGTAATTATTCATACGGAAAATACAATGTGCTAAGCAACGCTAGTGACGAGTATACCCCAATGTATCAAACTACAATGTCGAATGCACAACATAGTTTTAGTGTAGGCGCAAGTGTAGGTATTAGTTTTGGAGATTTAATAAACCGCCAGCTTAAACTCAAAAAATATAAATACGATATTGAACAGCTGCAATATACTCAAGAAGAAGTAATGGAAGAAAGGAGATTAAGGGTATTAGAAGCATATAATGCGGTTACAGAACAAATGTCAACAATTAAGGCAAAAGCAGAAACTGCTGCCTTATATAATGCCCAAACTAAAATATTAGAAAATGATTTCATACAAGGAAAAATTGAAATTAGTACATTGTCCATAGAACGTGCACGAAGAACCGGAGCCGTTACAAGCTATGAGCAAGCACGTGTTACCCTGCATAATTCAGTTATTTTATTGGAAATGCTCACTAATATAAAAATTATCAAAGAAAAATAAATCGTGATGAAAGATACCTCTTTATTTATATCACAATTTCTATACCGTATTCGCTATTGGCTTTTATGGGGAACTTTATTTGTAACTGGCCTAGTAATCTATTTCACCCAGTTTCTGCCTTACAGTTACACAGTAGAAGGTAGTTTATTTGCCGGAGTTACAACAGCGACTTCCATTACTGGGAGCAGCGTAAATTACTCAGCTGTTACAAGTACCTTCGATAACCTCATCAACCTTGCGCAATCCCGTGGTACATTGGAAAAGGTTTCTATCCGTTTATTAGCGAATGCACTGACATATGGTGAAGAGTGGAAAGACAATCATTATATCCAGGCTAAGCACTATCGCCAATTACTGAGCATGACTCCCAAAGAAGTATTGGTTTTAGTTGATAGGAAAGATGTCAATAAGACGGCAGACGCACTTGCTAATTATCGAAAGGAATACGGTGATAATTTCGTATACTCCATGTTCAATCGCCCTATACCATTTTATAGTGCTTCAGCTTTAGAAACCGTAATTGTAAAACGTAAAGGTGCCAGTGATGTTCTTCAGCTTATTTATACATCTGCTGACCCGGGTATCACTCAGCAAACCATAATCATTCTTATAGATGAACTGAAAAAAGCATATGAAATTCTCCGTTTTAAAGCGACAAATGATGTTATCGCTTATTTTGAAGAACAAGTCCGTTTAGCAAAAATAGAATTAAACAAGCAAGAAGATGATTTGATGCAATATTGTGTCCAAGAACGGGTCATTAATTACGGACAAGAAAGTGAAGCTTTATCACATACCCGCTATGCTGTTGACGACCGTTTGGAAGAGGCTCGCCGCAATTATGCTGCAGCTTCAGCCTTAAGAAAAATGTTGGATGAAAAGATGGACATCCGTGCAACTATCATTCGTAATAACACCAATTTACTCAAAGAGTTAGAAAAAGTCAGTAGCTTAAACCAAAATATTATGGAACAAGAAATTTTCATATCAGATAAAGCTAGAGACACTAATAAAGAACTTAAAAAGAATAAGGAAGATTTACGTAAAGCAGAAGACAAGATTACCCATATCAGCGATAATCTGAATGAACTTAATTTTTCAAAAGAGGGTGTTGGACTCAAAGACATGGTTTCTGAATGGTTGACCGCATTAGTAAGTGAAGCCAAGGCTAAAGCAGAATTGGATGTTTTAAAAGAACGCCAACAAGATATTTTTGATCAATACAGTCAAATGTCACCAGTAGGTACACAAATCACCAGAAAACAGCGTGCAATTGGCATCGCAGAAGATAACTATCGTACTCAGTTGGGAGGTTTGGCAAATGCCAATCTACGTCTCAAAGACATTGAAATGAATACCAGCAATCTGCAAAACATAGCAGACCCGTCCTACCCCCTCACAGACAATGGACGTAAACGTATTCTTTATATCTTAATTGCTTTTGTTGGAAGTATAGTATTCATAATCACATATTTCCTATTGATTGAATTGCTAGACCGTACACTACGCGATGCAACTCGTAGTAGACGCTTGACCAAGTTGCCTGTAATTGCAGCATTCAATGGCACTAGTAACTTAAAATTCCGTGGCTTTTTGAAAGCGTGTAATCGTTTAGCAGCTGCTTACAGTTGTCGTCAATTAAATAATTATTTACAAAAAGACGCCCCCACTGTTATCAATTTACTCAGTATGGAAGCAAGAGAAGGCAAAAGTTTCCTATCCAAATATTTTGCTGAATATTGGGAAACTGAAGGTTTACGGGTACGTATCGTAACACATCATATTGATTTTGAACCGGACACCCAGCAATATGTCAATGCACAGCAACTTTCAGATTTCTGGGCCCTCAATGAAGCAGAAGAAACACCTAATATTATATTAGTAGAATACCCCGCTGTAAATACTGCCAGTATTCCTCTTCCCGTACTTCAAAAAGCAGATGTTAATTTATTGATTGCCAATGCATGTCGTTTGTGGCGTAACAGTGACAGCGTTACTCTAGCGCATATCATGGAAGGAATGGGAAATGTCCCCATATTCCTATACCTGAATAATGCTGAACGGGAGGTCGTAGAGTCATTTACCGGAGAACTGCCTCCTCAAACTCCCGTACATTCACTATTCAGTCAATTAGCACAATTAGGCCTTACGTCCAAAAAGGCTGCTGTGAAATAGCTATTTATAAAAAGTAATAAAGTTCATAATGGCACATACGACTCAACAGATACGGAACATATCTCCCAAAGTAATAACTTTCTTGTTATTAGCTTTTGGACTAATGTTCATGGTATATGCACTTATTTTTCAAAAGATTTTACTATTTGCCATTATAGTAGGTCTGCCATTGGGAGTTATCATTCTTACTTATAGTATACAAAGGCCTAGAATGAGCTATTTGTTATATGGTGCCTATACTTTCTACCTGACAGCCATCATGCGTTATAGCCGACAAGATGGACTAAGCGTCATATCTGACGGATTGCTCATATACATGACTATCTCCATTTTATTTTATTATGTAAAAAACAAAAATGACATTCGTCTTTCTAATGCTATTAATTTTTTCACTGTTACTTATATAGCATGGTTTCTGTATATTTTAATCCAATTCATTAATCCGGCAAGTGATAGCACTAGTTATATCGCAGGCATTCGAGGCTGGCTATTATCAACTCCTATACTTTATTTTGTCTCCTGCATTTTACTAGACAATCCTAAAACTCTAAAACGCAGTCTGATTATTATCGGGATATTTACTATAACAGCTTTTCTGAAATTATTATATCAAAAGTACCGATGGTTTGATGCTGCTGAAACAGAATGGCTGATGGGAGGTAGTTGGTATACCCATATTTTATCCTCCGGAATCCGCTATTTTTCCATTTATAGCGACGCTGGTAATTTCGGCTCTAACATGGGAATGATTTCGATTGTTTATGGAATCATTGCATTTCATACTTCCGAAAAATGGCTACGTATATTCTTTTCTTGTATTGCACTTATGGGAATAGTAGGAATGATTATGTCCGGTACCCGAGGTGCAATGATTGTTCCTCTAGGAGGACTGGCACTTTACTGCCTAATCTGCAAGAACATAAAAATAATGGTAATTTCAGCTTTGGCTGTTATCATGCTATATGCATTCTTCGCATTTACTGAAATTGGTGATGGTAATGCGCTAATACGGCGTATGAGAACTGCTTTTAGACCTCAAGAGGACACTTCATTCAATGTCCGTATAGAGAATCAAAAGCTTATTGCCGAATATATGCGAACACATCCTTGGGGAGCTGGACTGGGAAAAGGGGTAGCCCGGGTTAATGTAAACAGTGACGGAGTTGTGGAAGATACGATTCCACCTGATGCGTTTTATGTGGATATTTGGATACAAACCGGTACTATAGGACTTCTTATTTATATCAGCATGTGTATAGCCATTATAATATATTCTTGTTATATTATAATGTTTCGCGTCCGTAATCCAGGGCTTCGAAATATACTAACAGCTTTTATATGTGGTGTATTCGGAATATGGCTCAATGGGTATGTAGGACGTGGAATGGGTATGACTCCTTCATTCTTTATGGTTGCTGCTTCATTGGCCTTTATTATGAACGGTCCTTATATAGACAGATTGTTAAGAGAATCTAAAAGTGAAATATTGAATACCAAACATTAATTTTATTAAGAAATAAAATAAAATAAAAAATGAACGAATTCTTTTCCATATTCAATCCTGACTGGTGGGCAGACGAGAACAACAATGCGTTACAAATGACAGATGCTATTTTATATCTGCTCTTTTTAATCCCAGTAGCCTACCTCTTCATTTACGCAATTGCGTCATTGATGAAATACAAGAATCCTTACCCTGAAGCCAAGAAACAACATAAATTCTTGGTGCTCTTCAGCGTACTCCGTAACGGAAAGGAAGTTATAGAATCCATCAATTATTTCCTTGATACACAAATATACCCACGAGAGAAATATGATATAGCAGTAGCTGCTACCCAACTTACGGAGGAAGATTTAACAACTCTGTTGCAAATGCCAGTCAGCATTGTAGTCCCAGATAAAGAGCATTGTACAAAAGTATATGCCATTCAGCAGGTTATGGAACGATATTCTCCTCATGAGTATGATATGATAGTCGTTTTCAACTCTGATAATCGCGTTGTCCCCAATGCATTGCATTTGTTGAATAATGCCTACTACTCCGGCTGTGATTCCATACAAGCACACCGCATGACGGAAAACTTAACAACTAGTACAGCTGTTTTAGCAGCCGCCGGCGAAGAAATCAACAACAATATTTTCCGTAAAGGACATACTAAACTAGGTTTTTCGTCTGCATTACTTGGTTCCGGAATGGCTTTTGATTTCGAAATGTTTCACCGCATCAGCCCGACACTGGAGGGCTCTGACCTTGCCAAAGCTGTAGAAATAAAGCTGCTGGAAGAGAATATATACACTGAATATATGCAGGAAATCATCTGCTATAGTAAAAAGCAGGACAGCGCCCAAGGATATAGCCGAGAACGTCAACGCTGGCTCTCTGCACAATATAATAGTACTTTCTTGGCACTGAGACGTCTGCCATTGGCGTTTCTTCAAGGAAAGTGGGATTATTGCAACAAACTATTCCAGTGGTTGTTACCATCACGTTTTTTACTCATTGCCTGCATCACCATTGCGGCAGTAATCTTCACCATACTTGATTGGACCTTATCCTTCAAATGGTACATACTACTTTTACTCATCATAATTACGTTCTTAATGGCTTTACCGGAAGGTGAAATAAACAAGCGTTTCAAACACGCTGTATGGGCATTGCCTATACTGATTTTCGCTTCCATTTTCAGCCATTTCGGACGTATTTTCAAAAGTACAAAAAAGAATAAATGAAAATAGCAATCGAGGCCCAACGTATCTTCCGCCGCGACAAACACGGAATGGATTTTGTCGTTCTTGAAGTCTTAAGGGAACTTCAGAAACGGAAAGATGGCAATGAGTACTATGTACTTGTTGCTCCCGGTGAAGATTGCTGCCTCAAAGAATCAGACAATCTCCACATCATCGAACTGCGTTGCCCCACCTATCCCCTATGGGAACAGATTGCATTACCACGAGCTGTACGCCACTTAAAAGTAGATATATTGCATTGTACCTCAAATACGGCTCCATTGTGGTGCCCCATACCGCTGGTACTTACATTGCATGATATTATTTACTTGGAACCACGCCAACACCGAAATCCCTCGCTATATCAAGAAATGGGATGGCATTACCGACGATTGGTTGTTCCGCGTATCTTAAAGAAATGCAAGAAAATCATCACTGTTTCACATTTTGAATGTACACGCATCCGCGAAGCACTGCACCTGCCTAATAGACAGATAACCGCTGTCTATAATGGATATAATACACATTTCCGTAAGAATGAAACAATTGACGAGAATATCATTCAAAAGTATATCCCACAGGAAGGTTTTCTGTTCTTTTTAGGGAACACAGACCCCAAAAAAAACGCGGCACGCACGCTGAAGGCCTATTCACTTTACCTGAAAGCATCTGTAATAAAACGCCCGTTACTCATTGCGGACTTAAAAGAGGAACATATTGACGCACTCCTCCAGCAAGAAGGTATAACAGATATAAAAGTACATTTATTCTATCCGGGATATATTGACAACCGTGATTTGGTAACCCTCTATAGTGCAGCTTTTGCTTTCCTTTATCCTTCTTTAAGGGAAAGTTTCGGCATTCCAATGCTGGAAGCAATGGCTTGCGGTACTCCCGTAATAACCAGCAATACCTCTGCAATGCCGGAAGTGGCCGGAGCTGACGCCATCCTTGTCAATCCGCAAATGCCGTCAGAAATTGCAGACGCCATCCTGCAATTAGAAAAGAACAATGATTTCTATCGGCAACAATCTGCTTACGGACTAGAACGTGTAAAACAATTCTCTTGGAAAAGCACAGCTGAAGAATATGTGAAGATTTACAATGAAATCCATACACCATAAACCCACACCTCTAAAACTATGGCAGACTTCATCATCACCAGCCTCCAATCCTGGGACATCGAGATAGGAAGCACCATCAAGAACACCGCATCCGAGATAGCAAAGAAGCACCGTGTACTCTATGTCAATCCTCCCATGGATATTGCCACAAGGTTACGCATTGCAGCAGGAAAAGGGCCTCTATCTCCTACAGGCCATCGACAGCTGGAAGTCATCCAAAGCAAATCGGCTCCATTGCGGCAAATCAATGAAAATCTATGGGTATTGGACTGCCCCTTCATCATACACTCCGTAGGACAACTTCCTACATGGCTATTCAACTGTCTCAATCGCCGGAATTGCAAAAAGATTGGCAACTGGATAGTACAACAAGCCGATGTTCTTGGTTTCAAAGACTATACGCATTTGATTGATACCGACCTTTTCCGAAGCCTGCATCTCAAAGAATATATCTGCCCGGCAATCAGCATTTATTATCGGCGCGACTATGTTATCGGCTTTCCCTATTGGCGCAAGCACGGACCACGTTGCGAAGAAATGCTTGTACGTCAGTCAGATATCGTACTGGCAAATTCCAGTTACTTTGCAGAACAGCTCCGACCTCTGAACCGGCACACATATGTATTGAATACCGGTGTCAATCTTGAACTATACGATGCTACCCGGCATTGGGACAAACCGACGGATATGCAAAACATCCCCTCGCCAATAGTCGGCTATACGGGAGCTATCATCGAAAGCCGCCTGGACAGTGAACTGCTATACAATATCGCAAGGCAGTTGCCCGGCTACAGTTTTGTTTTCGTCGGACCTGAAGACAAGCATTTCCAAAAGCACCTGCTACACAATTTAAAGAATGTATTCTTCACAGGACGTAAGGAAGTGGAAGAACTGCCGAAATATATACAGCACTTTGACATCTGCATCAATCCACAGATACTCAATTCTATAACAGATGGTAATTACCCACTGAAAATAGATGAATACCTTGCCATGGGAAAACCTATAGTAGCTACCAGCACACATACCATGCGTAGCATCTTTGCCGGACACACTCATTTAGCTGTTTCAACAGAAGAATGGATAATAGCACTGAAAGCAGCAGCAAACGAAGCAGGCAACCCAAAACTGGAGAATGCCCGCATTGCCTTTGCGCATACACACAGTTGGGGACATAGTGTACAGACAATTTACAATGCCATTACCAGATATGTGACAAAAAAATAAGGTAACTATATACCACTTTGCACCAAATAGTAAATTGAAAGTTTAATGGAATTACATTTATTCATGTTTCAAACTTTTGTATATTTGCCATACGTTCAATAAGAAAGATGCAAAAATAGAATAGTAAAGTCTGGATTTTAAATGGAAATAGATTATGAAAGATGAAATTTCCGAAAGCAACAAAATTCATTTCGCTGTTATGGCTCTTGGGGCCAGCTCTCGAAAGATGAATATCTCACCCATGGAGATGTACGGGTAGACTTATTCAAACGCCTTGTTTTAGACTGCTATGACGTGATGCATACACAAAGTTTAAAACATGTTTCCGAGGATTTAGTTGAAGCTTTGTCAAATTGGGAAAAACAACACAAATTCAACAGATAAGTTTTTTCTACATTTGCCATATTGCAAATATACGAAATCTATCGGGCGAAATTCGTATCTTTGTCGCGTTTTTCTTAAAAAAGTATTATGAGTAAAAAAAGTAACCTTTACCCTCCGTAGCGGAGACAAGGACGCAGTAAACATCGAAAAGGATACTGCACACAGTAGAAATCCATTATTGGATCAGTTGGAAATCATTGCAGAGGCCATTGACTATTTGCTGAAAGGAAAATCGTCTTTCTCCCAAAGCGAACTGCGCAGTCTGGCCCACATACGGCAGATGACACGCATGCACAAAACAAAGTCCGGAGAGTAATAACTACTGTGAGTCAAATGTTTACGGACGTAACAAGTAGAAGGATGCCTAAAGAGAGAGCTCCACCGGCTACCTTCTGTAAAAAAAACACATATTTCTCCATTGTATGCCTAAGCACCCGAAAAGAGGCTGTAACACACGCAGGACAGCTTCTGGGGTCGGTGAGACGCCGCTAAACCCTACAAAAGTCCATTTGCAGGCTTGTTCTGTTATACGTAACTTTGCCGCATATTTTAAAAGATACGACCGCCGAGCAGTCTCTCCTTACACGTCACTATGAAGCCCTTCTATCCTTTCAGAATATAAGATAACTATCAGGAAATAGAAAACTAATACACGAAGAAAATGATTTGGTTCAAACACCCCAACGATTTGCCTAATGACAAAAGACTGGCCGCACTCATCGATAATGAAGGATGCAGGGGCTATGGCATGTATCTACGCATCATCGAGATGCTCTGTGCACAGCCCGACAGGAAACTCAGTTTCAATCAGCTGAATATTATTTCAAGAAAAGGATTCTCCAGAAAATACATGGAGAAAATCATCTGGGAATACCAACTTTTCACCATCCACGAAGAAGAATTCGAATCCGCCATCGACTTCAACCATACGGAAAAAGGAAATCATTTGCAAAATGATTTGAAAACTCCGGAGAAAAACGAGGAAGCAAAAAACGCACATAACCAACTGAAAAACAGAAAAGATAGCAAGAAAACCGAATCCGCGCGCGTAAGAGAAGAACAGAATAGAGAAGAACAGACGAAAAGAAAAGACGACGATGTCGTCCCAAAGAACGGCGGCAACGGCGGCATCACTCCCTACCAGAGCTGGAGGAAGCAAGTGGATGGCTTGTCGAAAAATCAACTGTTCCGTGAAATGGTCTGCATGAGAAGCGGCTACAGTGTCCTGCTGAACAAGCATTTTGATACGGCACTGGAAGAATTCAAGAAACACATCGTACTCCTCGGAAAAGAGGAGAGGATGAACAGCCAGGAAGAAGTGCGAAGCTACTTCACGTTCTACACCCAAGCCGGCCAGCGCACCTCGCAGGAGCTGCATATGCTGTTGCAGGGCCTCGAAAAGCAGCAGTCCGCCGCCGCACCTCCCGACCCCTACCGCTACGAGCAGCTTGTGGACGGACGGCGCACCTACCTGGGCTGCCCCATCCCCGACGGAGCGCCACCCCGACCGGACAATACCGCCTTCTGGAACGAAACGGCCCGTTCGTGGACTTCGCAAACCCCACCGCCTTCATCGAAAAAGCCGAAGCAGAAACCCGGCTGAAACGCCACACTCCGGCATCCGGAATGCCACACTTCAACGTTCCGAATGCCACACCTCAGCACCCCGAATGCCACACCTCAGCATGTCCCAAGTGTGGCATTTCCCCCCGTGAAGTGTGGCATTTCCCCCCGCGAAGTGTGGCATTGGAAGGGGTGAAACCATTCATGTATAATCATTTTTCAGACAAAAGAACAAAAAGACAAAACAAGAAAACAAACAGGTTCTTTTGTTCTTCTGTCAAACAAACTAAAATCATTATGAGAAATTTCCATCAACACGGTATCGACACCCGTGGCCGCATCAGCGGCCGAATCAAGACCATCTGTCCGCAATGCAACGACACCCGCGGACACAAAGGCAACAAATCACTCTCCGTAGATCTGGACAAAGGCTTGTGCTACTGCCACCACTGCGGCTACAAGTTCTACGTGCCCGACGACGCCGAAGAGCGCCTGAAGCAGCAACGCCGCGACATGCGCCGAAAACCCGCCGCACCGCCCCAGCACTTCCGCCGCCCCGCCTTCGACCCTGCCCGGATGCAACTTTCCGAGAATCTGGAACGCTACTGGACCACCGTACGCTGCCTGCCTCAGGAACTGCTGCGCGCCCTGCGCATCACCGAAGAAACGGTGCGCCTGCCCGAAACCGGCCAAGAAGAGAACTGCATCTGCTTCAACTACTTCGAGAACGGGACACTCGTCAACACCAAGTACCGCAGCGCCCGGAAGCACTTCATGATGGTGAAGGGAGCCGAGCTCATCCCCTACAACGTAGACAGCATCCTGGACACCCCGGAGTGTATCATCACCGAAGGCGAGTTCGACGCGGCAGCCGTCATCGCTGCCGGACGCAAGGACGTCGTCTCCGTGCCCGCCGGCGCCCAGAGCAACCTCACGTGGCTGGACCGCTTCGTCGAGTCGCACTTCGAAGACAAGCAGGCCATCTACATCGCCGTAGACGAGGACCCTGCCGGGCAGTCGCTCCGGCAGGAACTCACGCGTCGCCTCGGAGTGGAACGCTGCCGCATCGTGCACTTCGGCGAGGGCTGCAAGGATGCCAACGAACACCTGGTGAAATTCGGTGTCGAAAGCCTCCGCATCTGCATCGAGCAGGCCGAAGAAGTCCCCCTCGAAGGCATCTTCACCGCCGAAGACTGCCGCGACGACCTGCGCTCCCTCTACGAGAACGGCCTGCAACGCGGTGCCGACACCGGTTGGGACAACTTCGACGAGCACTGCACCCTCGAACCTCGCCGCCTGCTGGTCATCACCGGACGCCCCGGCGACGGCAAGTCCGAATTCACCGACGAACTGGTGCTGCGCCTCTGCCTGCGGCACGAGTGGAAAATCGCCTTCTTCAGCCCCGAAAACATGCCCATCGCCTACCACCTGCACAAGCTGGCGGAGAAGCTGACCGGCCACCGCTTCACCCCCGGACCGGGCATGACGGAAGCCGTCTACGAGCAGGCGGTGGGCTGGCTGGACCGCAACGTGTCGCACATCTTGCCCGACGACGGGAGCTACGGCATCGACCACATCCTGGAGAAAGCCCGCCAGGTGGTGCGCCGCAAAGGGGTGCGCATCCTCATCATCGACCCCATGAACCGCCTGGAGCAACATCTGGAACCGGGGCAGACGGAAATGGCCTACATCACCGACACCCTGAACAAGCTGGGACGTTTCGCCATCCTCAACCAGTGCCTCGTCATCCTCGTGGCCCATCCCCGCAAGGTGAACCGCAACGAAAAGGACGGCACCCTGCGCCGTGTCGAGATGAACGACATCAACGGCTCTGCCAACTTCGCCAACATGTCCGACTTCTGTCTCGTGGTAGACCGCAACGACACCAAGCAGATGGTCACCGTCTACATCGAGAAAGTCCGCTTCAAGCATCTGGGCAGCGCACACACCGATGCCAAGTTCGTCTACAACCACCTGAACGGCCGCTACTGGCCCTGCGAGGAAGCCTATATCCCCACCCCCGAAGGGGACAGACCGGGACCGGTGAACACGCAGTTCGACAACGAAAATTGGTTGAAAAATAGTGAGGAACAAGGTAGGTTATTCGAGTAAAAATCCGTATCTTTACAAGGCAGGAAGAAGATGCAGTCTCCCCCTTATAGCCTTGTCAACTTGTTCACTGAAAGCAGGTCAAAGACATGCGAAACTTAAAAAACATATAACCTGAACTTTAAGAATAATGATGAAACAGAATGATTCTTTTGCAGAGCCCCGTTTCCCCGTCCGCAGCTACGGGAAAGGCGAACTGGCCATGTACTACCTTCCGGGCATTGCCCAGCAGACTGCCGTCAACCAGCTGAACGAATGGATACGCACCGCCCCCGGTCTGGAACAACGCTTGCTTGCCACGGGCATGAACCCCTATTGCCGACGGTACACGCCCGCACAAGTACAGCTGATGATTGATGTTTTCGGGGAGCCTTCTTAAAAGGAAAGGAAGGAAAGGGGAAGGATTAGGGATTAAGGGTTAGTGATTAATGATTAATGAACACAAGCTCATCCCTAATCCTTAATCCTTAATATTGTTGTACTTTTTAACGCATTCAAAAAGAAGACACAGAAAACACCTGACAGTGAAATTAAAAAGGCTTTAAAATTAAAGAAGGGACTCCCGAACGTGAAAAAAACCGCGAAAAAGCATGGGAAGAGTACAATGCCCAAATCCTATTGGATGCCCGTAAAAATGCAAGGCTTACACAAGCGGAACTTGCCAAACGTATAGGAGCCGACAAAGGTTATATTTCAAGAATAGAAAGAGGACTTACAGTTCCTACGGTTTCCACCCTGTATCGAATTGCAGCAGCCATGGGACAGTGGAATTACGGCCTATGTAAAATCAAGCCGGACTCTCCGGACTGCCCGAAAAAACCTTGTCATGCTCTCTTTCAGGGCGCGGAATTACGCGGAATAACACGGATTTTTCTTTATCTTTTCCGCGTAATCCGCGAAATCCGTGCCTAAAATCATAACATAACGTAAGCGATGACCGCACATCCCTAACCCCTAATCCTTAATCCCCAATAACCTCCCTTATCCTCCCCCCTCCTCCTCCTTCCTCCCCCAACCTCCATCCTTCCCTGCCCCATGTCCTATCTTTGTATCAACGAAACGGAGCAGAGGCCATCGCCGCGGAGACACCGCTGTCCACTTCGGAAATGAACAATTCTAAATTTAAAATTAATCAACATGTCAACAGCATTGGTAGTGCGCACACAGCGCCACAAGAAAATCGGGGACAGTAACTCCCCTATGGTCCACACCCTGAAACGCAAGCCCCAAGATGCCAAAATCTTCGACCTTGCCCGTATAGCACAAGACATTGAAGCGCTGGGCGCCATGTCGGCCGAAGACGTGGAACACGTAGGCAAGGCCATCGTACGGCAGATGCGCCAGACGCTTACGGACGGCAACAGTGTCCGTCTGGACGGTTTCGGCATCTTCCACACCACCTTCAAGTGCCGTGCCACCGAAGTGGCCAAAGACTGTACCGTAAAGAACATTGAGCGCGTCAACATCCGCTTCAAGGTGGCCAACACCCTCCGACTGGTGAACGACGCCAACGCCACCACCAAAGGCGGAGCCAACAACCTCGTCTTTGAGCTTGTATCCGAAGACAAGAACAGCTCCGGAGGCGGTTCCGGCGACAACACCCCCGGTAGTGGAGGTTCGGACGGAGACCAGGGGGAGAATCCGTTGGGATAAAAAAGAGGGAGTAAGAATTAGGGATTAAGGATTAAACATCATGAGTACAAAATCATCAGCCTGGGACAAAATTCTGAAAGTAATCATTGCTGTAGCTTCGGCACTTTTGGGCGCATTCAGCGCACACGCCATGAACAGTGGTGGTTCCCTTTAGCGAACAGCCCCCAAAGGCATACAGTAGAAAAAAATGAGAAAAATCGACTTGATTGTGATACATTGCAGCGCCACGTGCGAGGACCGTCCCTTTACCGGTCAGGCCCTGGAAGCCGCGCACCGCCGACGTGGATTTGACGGCACCGGCTATCATTTCTACATCCGCCGTGACGGACAAATCTTGACTACACGCCCGGTCGAGAGGGCCGGCGCCCACGCACGCGGCTACAATGCCCACAGTATAGGAATCGCCTACGAAGGCGGATTGGACCACTACGGGAATCCCAAAGACACGCGCACCGAATGGCAACGCCACTCACTCCGCGTACTGGTACGCGCGCTGCTGATGGACTATCCGGAAGCAAAAGTGGCGGGACATCGCGACCTCAGCCCCGACCTGAACAACAACGGAGAGGTGGAACCGATGGAATGGACGAAACAATGCCCGTGTTTTGAAGTAAAAAAAGAGAAGTGGTAACCAAGAAAAGAGAGGGTATACACCCTCTCTTTTAATAAAATATAGTATCTTTACTATCAAATGTGTTTCATACCTAATATATGACAAAAATAAGAATAAAGAATTTCGGCCCCATCAAGCAAGGCTGTCCGGATGATGACGGTTGGATAGACATAAAGAAAGTTTCTGTATTCATCGGGAATCAAGGAAGCGGTAAAAGTTGTGTCGCCAAATTGATTTCCACTTTCACTTGGATAGAGAAAGCATTGGTCAGAGGCGATTATGCAATAAGTGACTTTTCTGCAGTAAAGTTCAGAAAGACCTATTGCGGATACCACCGTATAGCAAATTACTTTTTTAACAATGCCCACAGCGATGCTGCCGAAATAGAATATGAAGGTGAGGCTTATTCAATGAAATATCAGAAAGGTGACTTTCAGATATCCGAAAAGCAGTCCCGGAAGTATTTCCTGCCACAGATAATGTACGTGCCTGCCGAGAGAAATTTTATCAGTATCATAAAAGAAGCCAAGTCGTTCAAGTCTTTGCCGGATTCGCTGCTGGAATATATTACAGAGTTCAATAATGCTAAGGATGAAATCAAGGATGGCCTGTCTCTGCCGATTAATGATGCAGAAATAAAATATGACAAGCAGCATGACGTGATAAATGTGACCGGAAGCGATTATCAGGTGGAACTGTCGGAAGCATCGAGTGGATTCCAGTCACTGGTTCCTCTCTATCTGGTTTCCTACTATCTGGCCAATGCTGTAAGAAGACAGGTTGAGAATCCGCAAAAAATGAGCCATAATGAATCCCAACGCTTTAATGATGCCGTCAAATCCATTTGGGCTGATACGACTCTGACCGACGAGCAGAGAAGGATTGCTCTGTCGGCAGTATCTTCACAGTTCAATAAAACGGCTTTTATCAATATCGTTGAAGAGCCGGAACAAAATCTGTTTCCGGTTTCACAGCGGAATATGTTGTATAGCTTATTGGAGTTCAATAATTATTCGGCAGAAAACAAGCTGGTTATAACCACCCACAGCCCGTACATCATAAATGATTTGTCATTGGCTGTCAAGGCTAAACAAGTTGACACAACGATGGGAGTTGCCGGAACAGAAAGCGATTTGAAGGAATTGGACAGAATCGTCCCGATAAAATCTCTTTTATCTCCGGATGACCTGGTAATATACGAGATAAATAATCGGGGAACTGTATCCAAATTGGCAGATTACTGTGGACTTCCTTCTGATGAGAACTATCTGAATGAACTTCTGGCAGAAAGCGGCTATTTGTTTACGGAACTATTGCAACTTGAAGATAAATATGGAAAATAACGGAAGAAGTGTTTCCAATAAAGAGCTATTCGGGCTATGTGATGATACTCCACCGGCGAGGAATCCCGCTTATATTGACGAGGCAGATAAATCCAAATGGATAGGAATTGTCGATAATCCTAATTCAAAACCAATAGGTTTCTATGGAATAGACCATTGCTTGGTCTTGAAAACCGGGAAAGAGGAAGAAACCCAACAGGTGTGTGACGGGTTGCTCCATTATGACGATGAGCTGATTTTTGTAGAATTGAAGGACAGACAATATAGAGGTTGGGTAAAGACAGGCTGTGAACAACTGGCTGCAACCGTAGAACATATAAGTAGAACCTCTTCATTCAAGATTTTTGTTCCGTAAAGGCCTATATATGTAATAGGCAACGGCCATTTTTCAGTGCAAATTATAACTGCCATATACAGGATTTCAAAAACAGAACAGGACTGGAATTGAAGATTATGAGAAAAATCGCCCTATAAGGACAAAAGCTTTACCACCTCATTTTTTATTCATACATTTGTTTTAATTAAGCAAAATGCCCATCAAACAAAATTCAGCCGTATGAAGTACCCTATTGGGATACAGAGTTTTGAGAAAATCCGTCTTGGTGAGTACACCTATGTAGACAAAACTGCATTGATTCACCAATTGGTCAATACAAGTAACTACTACTTCTTGAGCCGCCCACGGAGATTCGGAAAGAGTCTGCTCATCAGCACACTGCAAGCCTACTTCAACGGGCAGCAGGAACTGTTCAAGGGACTGGAAATGGAACGGCTTGAAAAAGAATGGACGAAATATCCGGTACTGCATTTGGATTTGAACACAAGCAAATACGATGAAAAGAACAGCCTTATCAATGTATTGAACGATACCCTCTGCCAATGGGAAAACATCTACGGAACCGTCTCCAGCGAAGTCAACCCCGAACTGCGCTTCAAGGGAATCATCCGCCGCGCCTACGAGCAGACCGGCCAGCGCGTGGTCATCCTCGTAGAAGAATACGACAAACCCATGCTCCAGGCCATTGGTGACGAAGAACTGCAAAACGAATACCGCAACACGCTCAAAGCCTTCTACTCCGTAATGAAGACGCAGGACCGATATATCCGCTTCGGATTTCTGACGGGAGTGACAAAATTCGGAAAAGTCAGCGTGTTCAACGACCTGAACAACCTGATAGACCTCTCTATGGACCGACAGTTCCAGACCCTCTGCGGCATGACGGACAAGGAGATACATACCTATTTTGAGGAACCGCTACACCGGATAGCCGAAAATTACGACATCACCTACGACGAAGCCTGCCGGCGATTGAAAGAACGGTACGACGGCTACCGTTTCCGCCAGAACGGAACCAACCTGTATAATCCCTTCAGCCTGCTGAATACGTTCCGCTCCCTGGAGTTCGGCAGCTACTGGTTTGAGACCCCACCTACCTTGTGAAACTGCTGAAGGAAGACAACTTCTGCCTGCCCGACCTGACGAGCGAAGGGGTGACTGCAGAGACACTGACATACGTGGAGTCGTTCAAGGATAATCCCATTGCCGTTATTTACCAAAGTGGCTACCTCACGATAAAGGAATATGATGAAGAATTCAACATCTATCGGCTGGGATTCCCCAACAAAGAAGTGGCCGAAGGATTCATCAAATACTTGATTCCCTACTATATGCCCTACCGTTTGCAATAGGTAGTACCGCATGGGGATGAACCTCTCGTTGGAGAAAAAGAGTATAGTCGAGGGAAGATTGAATAAAAATGAACTCTATTTTTTTTTCAAGCACAAAAATAAACCAGAAAGAATTCCTGTACAACCAGCTTTTGCCAAATCTAATCTTTTCTTTATTAAATATAAAAAAGCTCTTTTAGGTACTACTAAAAATAATTGATACCCACAAGCCAAATATTTATCAATGCCCTGACAATTACGCCAAGCATAAATTAGCCGTGAACGGGTCAAATAGTATTCACGAAATGGGGTTTCTTTAGGAATACTCATACTTTCTTTATGGTATACAACTGAAGTAGGTTCGTAAAATAACTTATAACCGACTTCACGCATACGGCGACTCCAATCAAACTCCTCATAAAAGAGAAAATAGACCTCGGTCATCGTCCCAACCTCCTCTATCACTTCACGACGTACCATCATGGCTCCTCCATGTAATACCTCAGTTTCATGCGGAAACATAAAATCCCCACGACGGGAAGGATCAAAGCTCTCCGTTGTATGCTTTAATGTTATGGGCGTCATTTCACAATATCCATAATATTGGATTATATCTGGCTTATATAAGAATACAATACAAGGTGACACCCCTGCAAATGATTTATTTTTCAAGCGATTAACCATATTCTCCAATATTGGTGTTTTTATCACCATATCATTATTTAAGAAGAAAATATAGTCACCTTTTGCGTACTGATATCCTAAATTATTGCCTCCGGCAAAGCCTAAATTCTTATCACTGCTAACAACTATTGCATCTGGACATGTTGCTTTTATCAATTTCACATCATCACCTTTTGATGCATTATCCACAACAATTATTTCGTAAGGATACTCCTCAAATTGATTTAAAGATGCTATCAGCTCGCAAGTATCTTTCCATCCATTATAATTGATTGTTATAATTGATACCATAATCTTCTGTCTAAAAGTGAAACCAACGATGCAATATACTTCGCAAATCAACTCTTACTATACTTTTTACCAATCCTTTTTTCACCATCATCGGCAAAGCATAAAAAGTTAGTAATGGCAATAGTTTATATGTGTTTTTGCTCATAAAATTCCAATGTCTGGGCGATAAAAAACGAATTTCCAAGAAGCTTTGTAGAAAATATTCCTTTTCACTTTCTGCTATTTTAGATGATGCACACACTCTATAAAGATGATAAAGACTCATTTTCAATAAATCCACCAGAGCTCCTGGATAAAAAGGCTGTTCTGCCAATGAATATATATAATCAGCTTTTAACCTCTGAGTTCCCAAATACTGTTCTCCAAGAAATGTCGTATATCCATCTTGTTCTTTGACACTTGTTACAGATAAAGGATTGTATGTAAAAAATAGAGTACAATCAGATATTAGACGACAAGAACGTGCTCTTATAATAACCTGATATGTAAACCAAGGGTCATCAATCAAGTAATGGGGTACACAACATATTTTATTTTTACGTAAAAAATCAGTCCGATAGAGCTTATTCCAAGTTGCGACAAATATATTTTTTCCTTGCCCATAACGATATTGAGCAACAGCATAATCTCCTTCTTCAACTAAAACATCGTCATATTGACATCCACCCGGATATATATTCCCTTGTACATCTTTACGGACAAATGATGCTGCTACAAAATCAACTGGGTGTTCCACCATTTTCCGATAAAGTATCTCAATGCAATCAGGTATAATCACATCATCACAGTCCATTGTAAAAAGATATTTCCCCGTAGCATACGTAACAATGGCATTACGCGCAGCACCAGTCCCTTGATTATGTTTTTGATCTATAATACGTACAGCATTTCTTCTGGGATGCTCTGCTATTATCCGACGAACAATATCCATACTATTACCTTTATCATCTACAAAAATAAATTCAATATTCGGATACGTCTGATTAAGAGCAGACAGCAATGTCCGTTCCACAAGATTTGCAGCATTATATATGGGAATCCCCAATGTTACTTTATCCATACAAAATATCTACTCTTTTTATATTGTGAGTTCTTCAAATAATTGTACCCATCTCGGAACAATCCTTTCAATATCGTATCTATGAACATTTACAGAGGCTTGGTATCCCATAGTTTTACGAATTTCCTCATTTTCAATTACATAAGATATTTTACAGGCTAGTTCCTTGATATTTTGAGGCTCTACTAAAAAACCATCCACTCCATCAACTATAATTTCTTTTGGTCCACACGGACAAGCAAATGACACAACTGGCAATCCATATGCCATAGCTTCTACAATGACAAGCCCCCACCCTTCGAAACGAGAACTTAAAACAAACAATGAACTTGTTTTAAAACATTCGCCTATCTGCAAAGTATGATGTTCTAAAAAGCATGAGTCTTCTAATCCTAAAGAAATCAGCTGTTTCTGCAAATTTTCTCTCAATATCCCCTCTCCATATATATGCATTGTCCAGTCCTTATGCGTATTAGCCACCTCCTTCCAAGCTTTCAACAGCAAATCGAACCCTTTTTGATGCTCATACCTTCCCACCGCAATCACCCGTTTATTCTCGCATCGTGATACCCCATCAGGAATGATAGTTAGTGGATTAGGAATAACCGCCAAATTATGCAGTTCCGTCCAAGCTTTTTCATCTTCATGAGTCAACAGAATAAACTTATCAAGCTTACTTAATGAAGCGATAATATTTTCCCGGTATCTACGTTTTAACCACATCGGCAGGAATTTCGACAAATGTGGATTCATCGAATCCATATAACGGCTCTTATCAACATGATTTTCTGCAATCTTCACACTTCCATCAGTCATACTTGCAATGAATCCGACTTCCCTACGAGTCATAATCACCGTAATATCCGGTTTAATCTTATTCAGACATCTATTCAAACGTTTCTTATGTAGGTAACGTTTATGGAAGAACTCCCAAACACGTCTACAAGGAGAAAAATAATCATCATAGTTAATATTCAACTGATGTACTTTGACAGAAGGATGTAAAGTGAAAAAAGGAGGATATTTCCCTCCATCAGTTGTGACAATATGTATCTCATAGCCCAATTTTTCAGCAAAATAATTTGCTTTGACTGTGAGAACACGCTCCCCACCCCCTGAAACATGAAGTGCAGGATTACAATATACTATTTTTAATATCCTATCCATTGAATCTTATTCAGAGCAAAGATAAAAAAAGTTGTTCATCTTTCTACATACAAACCATTTTATTGTTATTTTTGCTCAATAATACAAGAAAAGATATGCCACATGAATCACGCGTAAAGAAATCATTGCTTAATGCTCGGGTTAATATGATATTCTATTTTCTAAATCTTGCACTATCCTTCTTCTCCAGAAAAATTTTTTTAGATACACTTGGTGCTGATTTTATGGGATTAACCGGTACTCTACTTAATCTTTTAGGATTTCTGAATCTCGCAGAACTGGGCATCGGCATGGCTATAGGATATGTATTATACAAACCCTTATATCAACATGATGAAAATAAAATCAATGAAATAATTTCTGTCTTCGGATACATCTACCGTTGGATTGGACTAAGTATATTAGGAGCTGGATGCCTACTTGCATGTTTTTTGCCATTAATATTTTCAAATACAGAGTTTCAACTATCAGTTATCTATTTTGCCTATTTTTCATATTTAACAACTTCACTTATCGGATATTTTGCTAATTACAAACAAACTTTATTAGGCGCCGACCAAAGAAATTATGTAGTGACTGCATACTATCAAAGTGCTGTATTGCTAAAAACCCTAATACAAATGACTCTAACTTACTATACAGGAAATTACTATCTTTGGATTAGCATGGAGTTAATATTAGGCATAACTTATACTTTTATTCTAAACTGGAGAATAAAAAAAACATACCCATGGCTCCATAGCGAAGTCAAACAAGGAAAATCACTACTCAAAAAATATCCTGAAATCATCAAATACACCAAACAGTTATTCATACATAAGATAGCATGTTTTGTACAATTTCAAACAACCCCTTTCCTCATATATGCATTTGTATCACTGAAAACTGTAGCCTATTATAATAACTATACACTCATTATTGATAAGATAGCCCAACTCATCAATAATCTGCTCAGTAGTACCAGCGCCGGAGTAGGCAACCTTATTGCTGAAGGAAATACCAAACACATTCAAATCGTTTTCTGGGAGCTCTTAAGTTTTCGTTTTCTTATTGCCGGCACAATTTCTTTCTGCCTATATCAACTGACAGAAGCTTTTATTTCACTATGGTTAGGAGCTGAATATATTATGCCTAATCATATTCTATTCTTGATTATTTTCAACTCATTCGTTGGATATACAAGAGGAGCAACTGACCAATTTTTACAAGGATACGGTTTATTTCATGACATATGGGCACCTATTGCAGAGGTCGTAATTAATTTGACTGTAGCAATTATTGGGGGGTATTTATGGGGACTCCCAGGAATATTGATGGGAAATATCACAAGCCTTATCTTAATTGTAGGTATTTGGAAACCTTACTTCCTTTATAGTAAAGGATTTAAAATTTCAGTTATCCATTACTGGGTGAGATATATAAAATATATGATATTAATTATATTACCAGCAATAGTTTGTATATATTTATGGCCAGCACAAGATTTTTCACCTGAAGTTTCTTTCAACAATTGGATTCTATATGCAACTATTTCATGCATAACTTACCTTTTGTTCGCTGTTATACTGTTCTTCTTATTTACACGAAGTATACGTACATTTATTAGACGGATATTACATAAATAACTTCTACTAAAATGCACCAGGTGGACAAAACATTTTCCTTACTTTCAATTTAAACAGTGTAATAAAGAACATATCATACAGAAAAACATTATGGGTCATCAGTAAAAAACGTCCAATTTTATCTATTAAATAATCAGGAACATAATATTTTACAAGGTAGTCCATATTACTTTTAATCAAGCAGCGCAAATGTTTTCTTCGAGTGGTTCCAGAAATAGTATCCAAATAATGATAATCAGATTTCAATGTACGGCAAAACAGTAAATGAATGCACTTAAATATACCTTGTTGTTGCACTGATGTCAGTTTCACATTTGCTATATATTGATTTATAACAGTTTTACATGAAAAAAAAGTTGTATATTCAGATACAAACGGAGTCACTATTTTCGACATAGTGCCTTCATAACTTATATAATTATAATCAGCTTTATTCCCGACCGAAATATAATCACAACATGACATACATTCCAATACAAATAACACATCTTCAGAGAAACGAAGAGCAGTATTAAAACGCAAATGATATTTATTCAAAAAACAACAATCAAATAATTTTGCACAAGCACTAAACATATTGTAAATCTCACTCCCAATAAATAAAGAAGGAATGTCCGCCTGAGTATAAACATGAGAAAAGAAATTAAAAGACTTTATTGCCTTCCCATTTTCTTGACACCTTTTATATCCCTGAACTGTAAATCCTAAACCAATCTGAGAATCAGGAAGTAAGCGATAAAGGTTTATCAAGTAATCAATATCGACATAGTCATCCGAATCAATAAATACCGCATAGCGACCTATTGCATTATCTAATCCCTTATTACGCGCAGCGCTTAAACCTGCATTCTTCTGATGAAAAACACGAATCCGTCGATCTTTTTTAGCCCAATTATCACTGATTACTCCACAATCATCAGGACTACCATCGTCTATTAACAACAGTTCAAAATCTGTAAAGCTTTGTTTTAATATACTTTCTATACAATATGATAAGTACTTTTCTACTTTATATATAGGTACTATTACTGATATTAATGGTTTTTGTTCCATATTTTTCTTATTTACATTCTTATCCATTCTTCCGGTACAACATCATCCGTCTCAAAATAATACCACCAGCGTTTTGGTGCAATAACAATTTTATTGTCATGGGAATTAAGAAAAGCACTCCACCAACTAAATGTAGAATTAGCTATAATATTATGATTGCATGAACTCATTAGAAACATATCTTGCCAAGAATCATTCCCCCTATTACCATCAATATAGAAAGCGTCTTCCAACTTTATATTTTCCTTCACATAATCCATATCATCAGAAAAGACATAGAAAACCGGGGTATCCATATGCTCTTTCATATATTGAATTGCCCTTTCAAAATAATCGTTAGGACAACATTTACTCAATCCTTCAAAATCTGGTTTCAAATAATCACCGCGACGTACATGCAAACTTACACTGTTAGGAGTCTTTTCTATTTGGTTTAAAACATCTCTTGTATAAGAAGAAATCATTCTTTTGTCAAATCGAAATGTATCCAATATCTCTTGCTTGGCATGAACAAAATACAAAGGACTCTGCCAAGTTCCTTTAAAATAGCAATTTTCATGTGGATGTTGAAATACCTCATCATAATATATAAAATTTTCTTTAACACTTACCTCTTTAAAGAAAAGGCTGATTAATTTAAAATAAGGTAATTCCATAGCCCCCAAGAACTCTACTAAACGTATATATATCCTTTGGAAAATATTAAGTCCTTTATAAGGATGTACTTTAAACAATTTATCAAGCTCATATCCATTATGTTCAAAACGTAATTTTTTATGTAATAAGAAACAACAAGCTTCTCTTCCTCTAAAACGCAGTTCACATAAAAATGCGTACTGAAACATAACATTTCCTAATCCCCAACATGGCAATACTATTTTCATAATTTATTTCCTTTTTGAACCAAACATATATACAAATTGTATTTTCAACAAGCCTCTCATCCATAAATCAAAAAACAGATAACAACGATTCAACAACAAAAATCGAGCAATCCGATCTGACAAGTAGTCAGGACGAAAACAATATTTTATCCAATCGGAATATGTCAGTACCAATGATTTCAAAAAAGTTTTTCGTAACTTATAAGATTCTTTTGGTAAACTAACATATAAAGACAGCAAAATACGATGAAAAAATATTTTCAGTTCCTTCCAAACCAATTGTAAATCATCTGCTTTTAGATTATATTCTTGCTGATACAAAATCACTCTATAATAATAATTCTGGAATATCTCACATTCCTCTTTCAACGACTTATTACAAACAGATAACGCCGTATCAGAATATTCTACTCTATATATATAATTGGAAATATTACGTATCAAAATAAAATCAGCATATTGAATATAATCCAATAAAAAGAAAAAATCTTCCAGCAAAGATATTGATGACAAAAATGAAAGACTATACTTTTTTATAATATCTCTACTATATATCTTACTATGAGGATAACCTATATTCTTATCTACTAAGTCTGTCAACACGCGAAATCTGTCCTCTGAAGAAAAATCTAAATTCGGGAAAACAGATGGTTGCATAACTCCATTAGGATATAGTTTTATGACTGATTCTATTACAACCCCACTTCCTTTATGTTCAGACAATTCATTATATAGATCTTCCAGATATGCAGGTAAGATATAATCATCCGAATCTACAAAAACAATATATTTTCCATATGCCTCAGCCAATCCTTTATTTCGTGCAGTACTGACCCCCGCATTTTCTTGATGGAAGACTCTTATTCTCTCATCCTTTTGAGCATACTCTTCGCACATTTCCCCACAACGGTCAGGACTTCCGTCGTCTACCAGCAACAATTCAAAGTTTGTAAATGTCTGTACGAGAATACTGTCAATACACTGTGACAAATATTCTTCTACTTTATAGACGGGTACTATAATGGATATTTCCGGGACATTACTCATATTCGCTCATTTTACACGCAACACAGCCTTCATTTTTATAGAAATCACCAGCAAATAATAGGCTGACTTCACAAAAGCCTTAAAATACAAATAGCCGGCATATGTAGGAAGCGCATAATGGATGTTCTGCAACATCAGCTTCCATACGGGCCGTAACCCCACCATTTTAAACAAAGATGCATACTTTTTGCTCCGAAAGACCAAATAACTTTGATAATAAAAAGATTTATCTTTCGTGAAATACAGAATACGGTCAAAATATTTAGCCTTCAAGTTTTCAAAGAATATGTATATCTGCCGGTTATCCTGCAAGCACCGGGAAGACCGGATAAAATCATAGATATATCCAAGCACCAGCACACGACATTCCAAATTACGCATAGACGGCGCCCGCATGATGGAATCCGGCTGCATAGAATAATAGTAAGTGGTCTCATCAACAACATACATACTTTGAGCCATACATGCCAGCTTGAATGACCATAAATCATCTTCGTGTACGATGCCCTCCTGAAAATAGAGTTGATGCTGCAAAACGAAAGGACGACTCACCAGTTTGTTCCATGCCATGACATACCATTTTTCCTGCACATAATTGGAAAGTACAAGAGCATTCCCTTCATAAAGCCCGGTACCTAATGATAAAGGAGGAGCCCAACGTCTGGCGCCGGTCACCTCATAATTGCCTATCACAAAATTCGTTTGCTTCTGCCTCGCTGCCTCTGCCAAAAGCTCTATTGCATTCGCAGGAATATAATCATCGCTATCCAAGAAGTACAGATAATCGCCCACAGACACTGAAATACCGGTGTTTCTTGCAGCAGAAAGTCCCTTGTTCTTTTCATGCTCCAGGCACCTCACCACTGCTCCGCGCGGATGCGATGATATAAGTTTTTTTACTATCTGCATAGAGCCGTCCGGAGTGCAATCATTCACCAAAATTACTTCCAAATCCTGCCAAGTCTGGTTCAGAACAGACAACAAACATCGCTCTATATACTTGGCAACATTGTAAACGGGAATGATGACAGATACTTTCATAATGCCGAATAAATACAAATTCCCACCCTATCGATATGTTCTTTCAATGCTATATTCTTGATATGGTCATAAACCACTATATCAACAAAATAAGGCAATACCGTTTCATCGAAAGCAACAAGAAGCGCTGACAAGACATCTTTAGAAACCGTTCCCTTTACTGCAATATCAATATCCGAGCCCTGCCTATAATTGCCCTTGGCACGGGAACCAAACAATACAGCTTCTTGCACCTCTGAAAAACGGGAAAAAACGTCCATAATACGTTTCCCATTTATTTCACTCAATCCATATTGCTGCCATAAGACTCTATTCATCTGTCTTTGCTTTAAAAGAAACGTAAAAGTCCTGAAGAAGGAAGAAGTAACGTTCAAAAATATCATTCAATACCCGAATGATTATTTCATCATCATAAATATGAGTATCTTGATTACTAAAATCTTCCATTTCCATGCTTTTCTTACAAAGATAGAAAATATAATTATTGTGGGTACAATACTAAACGTATTTTTCAGAATTTCACCTCCCGTTCCTCCACAAACTCTTCCCACCACACAACAAGCGTCAACAGATTGAAGTATTGCAAAGCCTTGTTCTGCCTATACCAGAACCAACCTCCTGCCTGATCTGCAACTTGTTCATAATCTGCAAGAAACTTCTCCACCGCATCCCGGCGCAGATAATCGCCCATAATGCCGGAAGAAAGGATAAATTCCTTGAAGCGGGCACGCCGTGCCTTGTCGCGGAAGAACAACGGCATGGGTGCAAAACCGCCCTGCTTCTTTTTCGACGTAATGGCTTCGGGAAGCAAAGGTTTATAATGATATTTCAGCAAATACTTGGAAACGGAACGACCGCGTGCTATGTCGAGCACACTGTCCCCCTTGCACTTCAGGCTGACTGGTAACTCCTGCAGGAAACGGAAAAGTTCCATATCCATAAAAGGAAACACCAGATTATTGCCGAACATCCGCGCCATGCGGGAGGCTTTGAATAGAATAACCCGGTTGATGGTGGTCTCCAAATCAGCAAGCTTGGCATTGGTATCATCTGGGGTTACCTGCAAGGTGTCCCGATTATACAAAGTTCCGAAAAAGAAAAGCCTCAGATTATAACTCTCAAAAGAAGATTCCGGCTCTTCCCCCTCTACGCAGGCTGTACGCCAATCTTCTAAAGTGATTTTTCCGTATATCATTTGTTTGCTTATAGACTTATTTGTTTCACGTAAATGCACCTCTTCTATTTTTCGACCACCCCATGCTTTGTATGTATAAAGCTCTTGTTTGCCCCCCGCAGCTTAAAGATATTTCCCGCCATCAGCAGGAAAGTGTAAGGTATCTTTTGCAGGGCCATTGCCAGGCGGCTGGTACAGAATCTTTTGGGAACGGCAACGAGCAATGCCACAGCAAGCAGAACCAGAAGCAGCCACCACTTCAGTCCCCACGTCCAGCGATAAATCGTAAATAGTACGGAAAAAAAGAACGTGAAACCCATCAGCAGCAGACGGGGAATGGAAAGCTGCTGGAAAAGCTTATCGCAGAAGTCCCAGTTGCGTGCAGCAAGTGCTTTCCATAGGAATTTGGCAAAGGTCTGGCAGTAATACCATTGTGCCGACAGCCAGCGGCGGCGCTGACGGGAGAAATCACCGGTGTTCTGTATCTTCTCATCGAACACAAAGGTTTCGGGCAGATAATAAAAACGCTTGCCGCGATAGAGCAGGGTCAGCTCCAATTCACGGTCGAAACCGCCCACAGCCTTGATGTCCGCCATCGTGTCACGGAACAAGTCATAACGGAACGCCATGCCGGAACCGATAAGGGCGGCAGACAAGCCCAGCTTGGCATGCCCCAGACGGAAAATGGTATTGTTGATTTCCTCACTGATGGCATCGAGCAGGGCCATGTCATTGTTCAGGTTCTTGGCACTCCGGTGGGTCTGCACAATCTCGACTTCCGGATTGGCGAAGAGGTCGTTGACATCGCTCAGATAATCGTAGGGGATGACATTGTCTGCATCGAGCACCAAAGCGATGTCATAGTCATTGCCGATGGCAGCCATGGCGGCATTCAGGGATTTGGACTTGGTGCTTTTCTCAAAATGCACTTCAACCAGACGGATAGGAAGCACAGCGAGGGAAGCGTTGGTTTCGGGCTGCATACGGTCCGAAATGACAACCGTATCAAAGCAGGCGGCGGGATAGTCCTGCTCAAGACATGAATGGACACACTCGTGTATCACTGCGTCTTCGCGGTAGGCAGGAATCAGTATGGCAAAACGCTTGTGTTCCTTGGCCGGAGGAGGCAGAGGCAGGTCACGCCGGCGTGACGCCAGACTGTAAACCAACAGATACAGTATGTTTATTGCAAACAATATGTATAAAAGCCAATCGAGTATATTCAATATATGTTCCAAAATCAGAGCCATTTAAGCTTTAGAGTTGCCGCTTGTTTTTAATGGGTATCCGACACAAAGATACAAAAAAGAAGTAGAGTTTGGACAAAATATACTAAAAATACGAAGAATATAGGAATAAAAAAACGAGCAAGCTCTCACGAACCCCTCGCCCCTGTAAGAAAAGCCTTAAAGGCTTTTCTTTTAAACTGCGTCAATGTTACCTAAAAATCAATCTTTCTCTTTACCTGAAAAATAAAACTTCAATTACCTATTCTGAAAACTTCAAAATCCAATTTTTACCTTTACCTAATTTACCTATTTATTCAAAACATTTAGCTTATGAAAAAAATCTATTTTCAATCCTTTTACCTAACAACTAATATCCTTTATTGAAAACTGTTTTTATTATTTATCAAATCCAAATGCAGTTTCCCAACTGCACTGCAAAGGTAAGTGTTTTCTCCGCGCACGCAAAATACCGGCACATTTTTCGCATGTTTTATAACATTGTTTTAGAGTTTAAGGGTGTAGTTTACACTTATAAACAGTTTGTTGTTCATCGGGAGTATACTTTCCAGTAAAAAACAAGCCACCGAAGCGCCGAAACGCTTCGATGGCTGTCCCCTTTAAACACCTTTAAACAAAATGAATTTCTTATTTATTTTCTTGCTTCGGCAATATACCCCAAAGCTTCTTTACATTTTTCTGTAACGTAAGTCCAATCTTCGGCAGCGACCTTATCCTTCGGGAAGAGTTTGGAACCCATACCTACGCAGAACACACCCGCCTTAATCCAGGAGGTCAGGTTTTCCTGAGTCGGCTCCACCCCACCGGTCACCATCAGCTTGGACCAGGGCATCGGAGCCAGCAGACCTTTCACGAGTTTGGCACCAAGCACGTCGCCCGGGAATATCTTGCAGAGGTCGCACCCTACTTCTTGCGCGAAGCCCACTTCTGAAACGCTTCCGCATCCCGGAGTATAGGCTACCAGGCGACGGTTACAAATCTTGGCAATCTCCGGGTTGAACAACGGGCCTACAACGAAACATGCACCCAACTGCAAGTACAGCGCCGCAGTAGCAGGGTCAACGATGGAACCTACACCCATAGCCATCTCCGGGCACTCTTTGGCCGCAAACTTCACAACTTCCGCAAACACCTCATGGGCAAAGTCACCACGGTTCGTGAATTCGAACGCACGAACACCTCCATCGTAACAAGCCTTTACAACTTTCTTTGCAACTTCTGCATCCTTATGATAAAAGACAGGCACCATTCCGGTAGAACCAATCTTATTCAATACTGAGATTTTATCAAATTTACTCATCTTTTTATTTACGATTTGACGATTTACGATTTACGATTAATATTACTTTACTTTATATCTATTCTTTTTATTTACGATTTGACGATTCAAACTTCCTTTGCTAACCGATTTCTTGTAGTGACAATAGAACTCACTATTATTTTATACAATTCATGCGCCTCTTGTTGCAACCCAAGCAGTTTATTAGCAGGAATCATCTCACTTTCAGCAATAATTTCCAACCAGTGTATAGTTTCATCCAGTTCTTCCTCTACCATTTTCAGTTTATTCAGAAAATCCTTATCAGACTTTTCCAAACAAGCTGCCCTATAATTGGCAGCAGGTGAAGTCCCTGAACGTACTATTTGTTTAGCTATAGCCATTGACGAAATCCGATTAGGCATACAATCTACCATCTTGATTATTCTCAAAGAGAACACCTTCAATCGTATTTTCAATTCCTCCGAGTTCACTGTAGAAGTAATTTCAATCGTACATCGTAAATCGTCAAATCGTAAATGAGCTTAGCGTTGTACTCGTCCGCTTGCATCCCCTCCTGCCAGCGCTTCTACCTCTTCTGTGGAAACAAGGTTGAAGTCACCGTTGATAGTGTGCTTCAAGGCGGAAGCGGCTACTGCAAATTCGAGGGCGGCACCCTGGTTGGGTTTTGTCAGCAGGCCGTGAATGATACCACCTGAGAAAGAGTCGCCGCCACCTACGCGGTCGATGATAGGATTGATGTCGTAACGCTTTGACTCGTAGAATTCCTCGCCGTTGTAAATCATTGCTTTCCAGCCGTTGTGGGTAGCGGAGAAAGACTCGCGCAACGTAGAGATTACGTATTTGAAGCCGAATTCCTTCGCCATCGCCTTGAAGATTCCCTTGTAGCCTTCAGCGTCCGTCTTGCCGCCTTCCACGTCTGCATCGGGCTTGAAGCCCAGACAGAGTTCAGCATCCTCTTCATTGCCGATACAGACATCCACATACTGCATCAAAGGCTTCATGATGGACTGGGCTTTTTCTTTGGTCCAGAGTTTTTTACGGAAATTGAGGTCTACCGACACCGTAACGCCGTGACGTTTGGCAGCCTCGCAAGCCAGGCGGGTCAACTCGGCGGCCTTGTCGGAGATGGCGGGAGTGATACCTGACCAGTGGAACCAGTCTGCACCTTCCATGATGGCATCGAAATCAAAGTCCGCCGCATCTGCCTCGGCAATGGCGGAGTGTGCACGGTCATAGATTACCTTACTGGGACGCATGGAAGCACCAGTCTCAAGATAGTAGATACCTACACGGTCACCACCACGCGCAATGAAATCCGTCTTTACGCCATACTTGCGCAATGCGTTGACAGCCGACTGGCCTATTTCATGTTTCGGCAACTTGGTTACAAAATAAGCATCATGTCCGTAGTTGGCACAGCTGACAGCCACGTTGGCCTCGCCGCCGCCATATACCACATCAAAAGAGTCGGACTGCACAAAACGGGTGTTTCCCGGAGTAGACAGCCTCAGCATGATTTCACCTAATGTAACTACTTTCTTTCCCATAATCTTTCTATGTTTTATTTTAATATGAAATTAATTTGTTTCCTTTCAATTTATTATTTCAAGATATAAACAGAACTTAAACACCTGAAACTATGGAGAGTAAATCAAAATAATATTCGTTCTTCACAGTCTTCGTGTGCGGGCACAAAGATACAACAATTTTTGAAATACAAAAAATTATCATATATTTGTATCGAAAATATTAAGATTATAATTGTGTGCGAGCACAAGAAGATGTACGATTTAACGATTTACGATTAGACGATTGAGATTACATTGTAGAATCGTAGCCAAAGCAACATCAATCGTACATCGTAAATCGTTAAATCGTAAATATACAGATGGAAAGAGTCAGAATAAAGGATATCGCCAAGATGGCCGATGTATCCGTGGGAACCGTCGACCGTGTGATTCACGGGCGTAGCGGTGTGTCCGAGTCCAGCCGGAAGCGGGTGGAAGAAATCCTGAAACAACTGGATTACCAGCCCAATATGTATGCCAGTGCACTGGCTTCGAACAAGAAGTACGCATTTGCCTGCCTGCTGCCACTGCACGAGAAAGGCGAATACTGGACAGACGTGGAGACGGGCATACACAACGCCGTAGAGACTTACTCTGACTTCAACGTGGCCGTGCACCTCTCCTACTATGACCCGTATGACTATCATTCATTCGCGGAAGCCTCCGGACAGATTCTGGCACTGGAGCCGGACGGAGTGATGTTTGCCCCCACCGTTCCGCAATACACCAAGCCCTTCACGGATGAGCTGACGCAACATAATATACCTTATATATATATAGACTCCAACATAAAGGAAGAGCCCGCCCTCTCCTTCTACGGGCAGAACTCGCACCAGAGCGGATATTTTGCCGCCCGCATGCTGATGCTGCTTGCCGGAGAAGACGCGCAGGAAATCGTCATCTTCCGCAAGATAAATGAAGGCATCGTGGGGTCGAACCAGCAGGAACGCCGCGAAATAGGTTTCCGCGAATACATGCAGGAGCATCATCCCGCCTGCCGCATCTGGGAACTGGACCTGCATGCCAAGCGCGACAGCGAGGACACACTGATGCTGGACGAGTTCTTCCAAGAGCATCCTACCGTAAAGAACGGAATCACCTTCAACTCCAAAGCATACATCATCGGGGAATACCTGCTGAAGAAAGAGAAAAAGGGCTTCAACCTGATGGGCTATGACCTGCTGCAACGCAACGTAGACTGCCTGAAGCAGGGAAGCATCTTCTTCCTCATAGCACAGCAGCCCACCCTGCAAGGATTCGACGGCATCAAGGCTTTGTGCGAATACCTGATTCTGAAGAAGGAAATCACAAGGGAAAACTTCATGCCGATTGACTTGCTGACGAAGGAGAATATAGAGTTTTATTACAATAAATAGTTGCATGTACAATGTACCATCTACAATGTACAATTCGGCCATGCGGAAGGGGACTAATACTAATGCAGCGCAGCCAAATTGTACATTGTAAATGGTAAATGGAAAATTTTAAAAGATGGAGGCAAAGTACCTGAAAATCAACCCTGCCGACAATGTTGCAGTGGCTATCACAGCACTCCCGGCCGGTGAAAAACTCACGGTGGACGGAAAGGGAATCACCCTGAACGAGGATGTTCCTGCCGGACACAAATTCGCACTGAAAGATTTTGCGGAAGGCGAAAACGTCATTAAATACGGATATCCCATCGGCCACGCCCGGAAAGCGCAGAAGCAGGGGGACTGGATGAATGAAAACAATATCAAGACCAACTTGTCCGGGTTGCTGGAATACACATACAACCCCGTCAACGTAGACCTCAATACTACAACTCTAAACCTCAATACCGGCGCGCCAAACCTGACCTTTAGAGGGTACAAACGTAAGAACGGCGACGTAGGTGTGCGCAACGAGATATGGATTATTCCGACAGTGGGCTGCGTGAACGGAATCATCAACCAGCTTGCCGAAGGCCTGCGCCGCGAAACGGGCGGAAAGGGCGTGGATGCCATCATGGCTTATCCCCATAACTACGGCTGCTCCCAGTTGGGCGACGACCACGAGAATACAAAGAAAATCCTCCGCGACATGGTGCTGCATCCCAATGCGGGAGCCGTACTCGTGGTAGGCTTGGGGTGCGAGAATAATCAGCCGGATGTGTTCCGCGAGTTCCTGGGAGACTATGACCAGGACCGCGTAAAGTTTATGATGACTCAGAAGGTGGGCGATGAATACGAAGAAGGAATGAAGCTGCTGCGCGAACTTTATGCCAAAGCCATCCAGGACCAGCGCGAGGATATTCCCTTAAGCGAACTGCGCGTAGGCCTGAAGTGTGGCGGTTCGGACGGTTTCTCCGGTATCACCGCCAATCCGCTACTGGGCATGTTCTCCGACTTCCTCGTAGCACAAGGCGGTACCAGCGTACTGACGGAAGTGCCGGAAATGTTCGGTGCAGAAACCATCCTGATGAACCGCTGCCGCACCAAAGAGCTGTTTGAGGACACGGTGAAGCTGATTAATGACTTCAAGGAATATTTCCTTTCACACGGTGAACCGGTAGGTGAAAACCCGTCTCCGGGAAATAAGGTGGGAGGCATCTCGACATTGGAGGACAAAGCCTTGGGATGCACACAGAAATGCGGCACAAGCTACGTGGAAGGGGTACTTCCGTATGGCGAACGCCTGAAAGTAAAGGGACTGAACCTGCTGTCTGCTCCGGGAAACGACCTTGTAGCCGCCACTGCCCTTGCCTCTTGCGGATGCCACATGGTGCTGTTCACCACAGGACGCGGAACGCCCTTCGGAACCTATGTGCCGACCATGAAGATTTCCACCAACTCCACTCTGGCAAAGAACAAACCGGGCTGGATAGACTTCAACGCCGGAGTTATCGTCGAGAACGAACCGATGAAGAAAACCTGCGAACGCTTCATCGAGTATATCATCAAAGTAGCAAGCGGTGAATTCGTGAACAACGAAAAGAAAGGCTACAAGGAAATAGCCATCTTCAAGACGGGAGTAACTTTGTAAATTGAAAATTAAGGGCTGATAGATGGAGGGCGGGACAAAACCATTTTGTGCCGCCCTTTGTTTTTGTTACCTTTGCGGCAAAATTGGCTTATATATTTACGATTTGACGATTTACGATGTACGATTGAAGTTTGTATTGTACAACAACCATTCTACGATTTCAAGAGTTATATCAATCGTACATCGTAAATCGTCAAATCGTAAATCCCCAATCGTAAATCGTAAATTATGTCAGCAACAACCGATACAATCTCCAAACCCAAAGGCGGCTGGTGGGCACTCAGCCCGTTGGCGGTGTTCCTTTGCCTCTATCTAGTGACTTCGCTCCTGGTGAACGACTTCTATAAAGTCCCCATCACGGTAGCCTTCCTCGCCTCATCCTGCTATGCCATCGCCATCACGCGTGGCCTGAATCTGGAACAGCGCATCTATCAGTTTTCCGTAGGCGCCAGCAACAAGAACATCATGCTGATGGTATGGATATTCATCCTTGCAGGAGCATTCGCCCAAAGCGCCAAGCAGATGGGCGCCATTGATGCGACCGTAAATCTGACCTTACATATACTGCCGGACAACCTGCTACTGGCGGGCATCTTCATTGCCGCCTGCTTCATCTCCCTCTCGATAGGAACAAGCGTAGGAACTATCGTCGCACTGACTCCCGTAGCCGTGGGACTGGCGGAAAAGACGGGCATCGACCTGCCCTACATGGTCGCCATCGTGGTGGGAGGCTCGTTCTTCGGAGACAATCTTTCCTTCATATCCGACACCACCATTGCATCGACCAAGACGCAGGACTGCGTGATGAGGGACAAGTTCCGCGTCAACTTCATGATTGTAGTCCCCGCAGCGCTTGTCGTGCTGGGCATCTACATCTTTCAAGGACTGTCCGTCTCTGCCCCGCCCCAAGTGCAGACCATCGAGTGGATAAAGGTAATCCCCTACCTCATCGTGCTGGGCACGGCCGTAGCAGGTGTCAACGTCATGCTGGTACTGCTGCTGGGCATCCTCTCTACTGGAATTATCGGTATCTATACCGGTACCGCCTTTTTCGACTGGTTCGGAGCCATGGGAACGGGCATCACCGGCATGGGCGAACTCATCATCATCACCCTGCTGGCCGGAGGCATGCTCGAGACCATCCGCTACAACGGCGGCATCGACTTCATCATCTCCCGGCTGACCCGCCACGTCAGCGGCAAGCGGGGAGCCGAATTCAGCATCGCCGCCCTAGTCGGCATCGCCAATCTCTGCACCGCCAACAACACCATTGCCATCATCACCACCGGCCCCATAGCCAAGGACATCGCCCTCCGCTTCCACCTGGACCGCCGGAAAACAGCCAGCATACTGGACACCTTCTCATGCCTCGTGCAAGGCATCATCCCCTACGGAGCGCAAATGCTGATAGCCTCCGGACTTGCCGGCATTTCACCCATCAGCATCATCGGAAACCTGTATTACCCCTTCTGCATGGGAACATGCGCCATACTCGCCATTCTGCTGAGATACCCCAGGAAATACTCGGGAGAAGGATGAGTGACAAGTGATGAGTTATGGGTGACGTTGTGTGAACATTTTAAAAAAAACACCCCTCGTGCCAACAAATAACTCATAACTCATAACTCAAAACTCAAAATCTTTTCTTACCTTTGCACTCGCTATTACGAGATAGTAGCATAATTCAAATCATTAACTAAAAACATTTTAATTAAATGGCAACAAAAATCAGATTGCAAAGACATGGACGTAAGAGCTACGCTTTCTACTCTATCGTTATTGCAGACGTAAGAGCACCACGTGATGGTAAATTTATTGAGAAGATTGGTACTTACAATCCTAACACCAATCCTGCCACAGTAGATTTGAAGTTCGACCGCGCACTTGACTGGGTGTTGAAGGGTGCACAACCTACTGACACAGTTCGTAACATCCTCTCTCGCGAAGGTGTTTACATGAAGAAGCACTTGCTGGGCGGTGTAGCGAAAGGCGCATTCGGCGAAGCTGAAGCTGATGCTAAGTTCGAAGCCTGGAAGAACAACAAACAAAGCGGTTTGGCTGCTCTGAAGGCTAAGGAAGACGAAGCTAAGAAAGCTGAAGCAAAAGCACGTCTGGAAGCTGAAAAGAAGATAAACGAAGAAAAAGCAAAAGCACTGGCTGAAAAGAAAGCTGCTGAAGCTGCTGCAAAAGCCGCTGCCGAAGCACCGGCCGAAGAGGCTCCTGCCGAAGAAGCCCCTGCTGCTGAAGAAGCTGCTGCCGAATAATAGTAAGCACAGCGTTATCGCTAAAAATGGGATTAAAACTATAAAAATCCTCTCCGGTTCATATCGGAGGGGATTTTTTATTACTATATTTGCAGCTATAATCATTCATTAAAAAAACAAACAATGAAAAAGTTTACTTATCTGCTCGCTGTAGCCGCTGTATTTACAGCTTGTAACAGTGGAAACAACGGTTACACCGTAACCGGAACTGTAGAGGGTGCAGCCGACGGCGACACCGTATATCTGGAAACCGTGGAAGGACGCCAATTCGTAAAATTGGACTCTGCTGTCATCAAAGGCGGAACATTTACCTTCAAGGGTACACAAGATACTGCTGTCAACCGCTACATCTCTTACAAAGCCGAAGGAAAAGACGGCGTAGCCATCGACTTCTTCCTGGAAAACGGCAAGATTAAAATCAACTTGTCGCAGGAAAACAACTCTGCCACCGGTACTGCCAACAATGATGCCTACCAGGAAATCAGAGCCCAAATCAACGGCCTGAACAAACAGATGATGAGCATCTACGAATCCATGTCGGACACCACACTGACCGACGAACAACGCGAGGCTAAAGGCAAAGAGATGGAAAATCTGGAAAACAGCATGATAACCGCCATCAAAGCCGGCATCAACAAGAACATCACCAATCCGGTCGGCGTACTCCTGCTGAAGCAGAACTACTACTACATGGATGTGGCAGACCTCGACCCTCTGATGCCCCAAATCCCTGCAGCTTACGACAACGACGAAGCCATCGTCAAGATAAAGAACAACGTTGAGAAGATGAAAGCCACTGCCGTAGGCCAGAAGTTTACAGACTTCGAGATGCAGACGCCGGAAGGAAAAACGGTAAAACTGTCCGACTACGTAGGCAAGGGCAAAGTTGTCCTTGTTGACTTCTGGGCAAGCTGGTGCGGCCCCTGCCGTCGCGAGATGCCCAACCTGGTGGAAGCTTACGCCAAATATAAGAACAAGAACTTCGAGATTGTAGGCGTATCCCTGGACCAGAGTGCCGACGCATGGAAAGAAGCCATCAAGAAGCTGAACATCACGTGGCCGCAAATGTCCGACCTGAAATACTGGAACTGCGAAGGCGCACAGCTTTATGCCGTAAGCAGCATCCCCCACACTGTGTTGATTGACGGTGAAGGAACTATCCTTGCACGCGGACTGCACGGTGACGAGCTTCAAGAAAAGATAGCCGAAGCTGTCAAATAATAAAACCGGACACACCGGAGACTAAAAAAGGAGTGCCACACTTCGTCAATCGAAATGCCACACTTCACGAGGCCCAATCAATGGCATTTGCCTCTGTGAAGTGTGGCATTTCTCTTGCTGAAGTGTGGCATTTCCCTTGCTGAAATGTGGCATTCGGAATGATGGAATGCGGCGTTTTTCAAGAGAAGATACGCGCAGCCATTTCCATCCCCAACCTTACGGTTTCCCACTGTTTCTCCTCATCGGCCTCCGAAGGCGAAAGAAGCGCATTGGCATCCGGCAGACATAAAGTGAAACGTTTCAAAGGAATATAGTTCAATACACTTTCGGTTTTTGCCTGCAATTCATCCAACTCGTCCTCCTGAGGATAATGGGACAGCACGAAACCGAACACCGCTTCCTTCTCGTGTATGAACCAGAGCAGACGGTTACGGTCGCACGCGCCACAGTCGTAATTCAGGAAATAAGCATCGGCCCCATGCAGTTGCACCAGCATGTCCGTCGGTGCATGGAATGCAACATACATCCCTGCAGGACGCTCGCGCAAAACCCGGTTGTTGAGCCGGATGGTATCTTCCATTATCACCGAATGTACCCCGTCGAACTGGACGTAGCGGCAGCCTGCATCATAAAGTTTGGTAAGCAAAAATTTGTAGCAGGAAGCAATATCATCCGTCAAAAGCCGGATGTCGGAGTAAACGGTTTCTATCTGAGTCCGCTCCACACGTTGAATAATCTGGGTCATAACCTCTGCCGGCGAAGGGATATGCTGTTTTTTCATCACCCCTCCGTCCACAATGGAATCAAGAAATGCGAATTCTTCCAGAATAGGATGCCGTAGCAAACTGAGCCGTCCTGTAATCTCCAAAGGAGAGCCTTCGGAGAAAGGCCGGCCGTCTTTGGAACAAATACCCTCCCAGCTTTCCAAAAAATCGCGACTTCGGAAACCACCATCGGAAACAACCTTCATGCCTCCCAGCTCCAGCCGTTCCACCAGACTGCGCACTTCCGCATCTTCAACAGCCTGCAATATCTGCCGGCTCACCTGCCCGTTCTGATATTGCTCGCGGACATCCTTCAATGCACGAGGTACACAAAAAGCCCCAGCTATATCAATTTTAAACGGAGGAAATACATTTGCCATGTTCATCCTTTCTTTGATTATTATAATAATGATACTTTTGCCCCAATACCATGAGCAGCAAAGCAATACAATCGAATGGCAACAAGAAGTATTATCAAGGACTAAAAACCTTAAATAAACCAATTCGTTGCAAATATAACTAAAAAAATCGAAGATTCACAATCTGCCCAAAAGATTTATCTTCATTTGACACTTCGAAATCAGATGATGCTTATGCATGCAATAATAATCAGTAATGAATAACTTTAAAAGTTATTTTTCATTATAAGTTTTCCACTTTAAACAATTACATCATTAACAATCAATAGATTAACACTTTTTAAATCACAAAAAGTTTTCCAAAAAGCAAAACCTATCAATAACTACAATATCTTTGTTTCCGCAATTAAACTAAAAAAGACAGTCACATTTAAGCATAAAAGGTTATGATACAGACAGTACTCAAGCGCGACGGGCGCGTCGTCGGATTCAACGAAGAAAAAATAGCAACGGCCATCCGCAAAGCCATGTTGCATACAGACAAGGGGGAAGACCTGCAACTGATACACCAGATTACGGACCGCATCTCTTTCAAGGGAGATTCGCAGATGACGGTGGAAGCCATCCAGGATTTGGTGGAAGTGGAGCTGATGAAGAGCAGCCGCAAGGACGTTGCCCAGAAATACATCGCTTACCGCAACCAGCGAAGCATTGCCCGCAAAGCAAAGACGCGCGACATGTTCCTGGAAATCATTAACATCAAGTCCAACGACATCACACGCGAAAATGCCAACATGAATGCCGATACCCCGGCGGGCATGATGATGAAGTTTGCCAGCGAAACCACCAAGCCTTTTGTGGACGACTATCTGCTGAGTGAAGAAGTTCTGGATGCCGTCACCCAGAACTATCTGCACATCCATGACAAGGATTATTATCCCACCAAGAGCCTGACATGCGTGCAACATCCGCTGGACCATATTCTGAAATACGGCTTCTCTGCCGGACACGGCGAATCGCGCCCGGCCAAACGCATCGAGACTGCCAGTATCCTGGGATGCATCTCGCTGGAAACAGCCCAGAACGAGATGCACGGCGGACAAGCCATCCCTGCATTCGATTTCTACCTTGCCCCCTACGTGCGCAACAGCTTCATCGAGGAAGTCAAGAACCTGGAAGAACTGAATGGAAAAGACTATTCCCATCTCTATCAGAAGGAACTGGCCGACTATCTGCCACAGCCGTTGGACGGACTGACGGGCGAGGACCGCATCGTACAGCATGCCGTCAACAAGACCGTATCGCGTGTGCACCAGTCCATGGAGGCGTTTATCCATAACATGAACACCATCCACTCACGCGGCGGCAACCAAGTGGTGTTCAGCTCCATCAACTACGGCACAGACACCTCTGCCGAGGGGCGCTGCATCATCCGCGAGCTGCTGAAAAGCACCTATCAGGGGGTAGGAAACGGAGAAACCGCCATCTTCCCCATCCAGATATGGAAAAAGAAACGGGGTGTGAGCTACCTGCCTGAAGACCGCAACTACGACCTCTACCAACTGGCCTGCAAGGTGACGGCACGGCGTTTCTTCCCGAACTTCCTGAACCTGGACGCCACCTTCAACCAAAGCGAGGACTGGAAAGCCGATGACCCGAAACGCTACCAGCATGAAGTTGCCACCATGGGATGCCGCACCCGTGTATTCGAAAACCGTTTCGGACCGAAGACCTCCATCGGACGCGGAAACATCTCTTTCTCTACCATCAATATTGTCCGTCTGGGCATTGAGTGCATGAACATCGAAGACAAGGAACAGCGCATCGCCCGGTTCTTTGCCAAGCTGGATAGTATGCTCGAAGTGACCGCACGCCAGCTGCACGAGCGCATGGAGTTTCAAAAGACCGCCTTCGCCAAGCAGTTCCCGCTACTGATGTCTGCCTTGTGGATAGGCAGCGAGAAGCTGAAACCGAACGATACGATTGCTTCCGTCATCAACCAGGGAACACTGGGAATCGGTTTCATCGGGTTGGCAGAATGTCTCGTGGCATTGCTCGGAAAACATCACGGCGAATCTGGCGAAGCCCAGGAGCTGGGACTGAAAATCGTGACCTACATGCGCGACCGTGCCAACCAGTTCTCGGAGCAATACCAGCACAACTACAGCGTGCTTGCCACTCCTGCCGAAGGGCTGTCGGGCAAGTTCACCCGCATAGACCGTAAGAAGTTCGGCACGCTGCCGGGCATTACGGACCGTGACTACTACACCAACTCCAACCACGTGCCCGTATACTACAAATGCAGCGCCCGCCACAAAGCGGAAGTGGAGGCTCCTTATCATGAACTGACCCGCGGCGGACACATCTTCTATGTGGAGATAGACGGTGACGCCACCCACAATCCGGAAGTCATTATGCGTGTAGTGGACATGATGGACCAATACAACATCGGCTACGGTTCGGTAAACCACAACCGTAACCGCTGTCTGGAGTGCGGCCACGAAAACTCCACCCCAAACCTGGAAGAATGCCCGAAGTGCGGCAGCAAGCATATCGACAAGCTGCAACGCATCACCGGCTACCTGGTGGGGACAACCGACCGCTGGAACAATGCCAAGCTGGCAGAGTTGAACGACAGGGTCGTTCATAATTAAAAATTGAAAATTAAAAATTAAAGGGCTGCGCAGTGCAAAGCGGAGCTTCATTTTTAATGGTTGACGTTTAATTTTTAATGATTAATGTTCAGCTTCCTACCTGCGATGTTTAATTTTTAATTTTTAATTATTAATTCCCTACTCATGCTTTCTATTCTCGATATTTTAGAAGATACCACAGTAGACGGTCCGGGCTTCCGGACCGCCATTTATGCTGCCGGATGCCCCAACGGTTGTCCCGGTTGCCACAATCCGGAGTCGTGGGACATCAACCGCGGGCACTGGATGAGTACGGAAGAGATTCTGGAAAAAGTCCTTGCCGACAACTTTGCAGACGTCACCTTCAGTGGTGGAGACCCGATGTTCCAGCCGGAAGGATTCACCCAACTGGCACATGCCATCAAGGAGCGGAGCCGGAAAAACATCTGGTGCTATACGGGCTATACTTTCGAAAAACTACTGCGCAACCCGCGCCAAGCCCAACTGCTGAAGTACATCGACGTACTGGTGGACGGCAAATTCAAGAAAGAACTGAGGGATGAGGAACTCTATTTCCGGGGAAGCCGCAACCAGCGTCTGATTGACGTACAAACATCCCTGCAAAAAGGCGAAACCGTCATTTACCACTATAATCCGAAAAAGGGCATTTAAAAAAGAAGAAAAGTTTTCAAAAATATATGAGCACTTTTATAATGTTATAATATCAGGCGCAAATTACACGGAATAACACGGATTCAATAAACAAAATCCGTGAAATCCGCGTAATCCGCGCCTAAAAGAAAGTGTTAAGAGTTTTTTGACACCCTCCACCTATATCACCATTCTATAAATTTTCCTCTTTCCCTGCGCTTCTGCAGCTCCTCCTGAAGAAAGCGCTGCCTATCCTTGGCAATATACCGGCGGGCAAAGATATTGGGCACCGCCACTCCCAGCGCTATGCAGAGAATAATCAGTGAAGCCGTGATGCCGTTGGAAACAACCGCCGTCACCTCGCCTACCACACCGTGCATATTGATAAGCCCGAAAAGCGCACGATACATCAGCACTCCCGGAATCATCGGGATGACAGAAGGAATCGTCAGCACATGATTGGGAACATGGAACCAATGCACTGCCTTCACGGCTATCAGGCTGACAACCATGCTGCCCATGAACGAACCTATCACCGGTCCGTAACCCAATTCGAAATTGACAAAGTTACGCGTACAAACGGCAATGATACCGCCCACCGCAACAACCCACAACAAGCGCCGCTGTATGTTGAATATCATGGAAAATCCCATGGCAGCTATCGCCGCCGCAATGGCATACACCAGATAACTGTCATGAGGCACCATACTCAATTCGCTGAACTTCTTGTCAATCACGACATCCTCCACCGTCAGCAGGCGCATGGCTATTACAATGCCGAAGGCCATTGCACAGACCATCAGCACCGTATTCACAGCCCGCACAATGCCCACCTGGATATAATTGTCAATCATATCATCCACAAAGTTTATCAGCGGCACCCCCGGAACGATGAACAGTGCACACGCCAACAACGGATGATAGGGAGTTTCCGAGAGCCCGGCAAACGAAGACACATAGGCCAGACAGGTAGAAATCAATGCGGCAATGGCAATACTCATATAGTGATTGATGCCGAACTCCATGCAACGGGCACGGACGCGGAAGCCGGCAAAAGCGCAGATAGAGGTAAACAGAAACGCCATCCAGTCACCACCGAACAGTTTGCAGAAACCTCCGCAGGCAAAGCCGGCACCGATGGCAACAACGTATGGCACATAGTTCCGCTTCTTGTTTTTGATTCTTTCCAGTTCCTCCTCATACTGGTCGAGGGAATAGTCATTCTCAATAGCCCGCCAGGACAGTTTGCTGATTTCGGAAATGGCAGTCATGTTGATGCCATGCTTTTCGCATTTCTGGAATTTGGAGAACGAATGCAGGCCGTCGCTCACATTCACCACCAGCATGGTATAACTTACGTCGATGTGGAGCTTTTCTTCCGGCAGCCCCAGATAGGCGGCAACACGGTTCAGGTTACGAACAACACGGTTTGTATCAGCCGCACTCTCCACCAGCAGCTGTCCGGTACGAAGCAATAAATCGAGTTTCCTGCGCAGCAGGGCAATCTCTTGTTCAGTCAAAGTCTTGTCCATGAATCTTTTTACCTATTTTTTTTGGAGGCACAAAGATAGACAAAATGTAGAAAACGATTTCATTCTTTCGGCAGAAAACTCTACCTTTGCGGCCGTTTTTTTAATGGACACAAATGGAAATATTCTGGAATACTATCGCACAATACAACGAGGCCACCTGGTGGGCACAGTTCCTCATCACCGCAGCAGGTATCCTGCTCACCACGCAGCTCTACCGGAAACCGACCTTATGGGCAAAGCGCTCCATGAAAATCTACATGGTATTTCTGAACGGGTGGATATCCATCGTGTACTACATGATGTATTGCGGAGCGCGCGGACACCACCATATACTCGCCATCTTCTGGGGAGTGATTGCAGTGTTGTGGCTATGGGATTTGTTTACCGGCTACACTCCGTTCGAGCGCAACCCGAAATACAAGGTACTGGTGGGGGTACTCTATGCAATGCCTTTCCTCTACCCGCTCCTTTCGTGGGCACGCGGAATGGAATTTCCCATGATGACCACCACCGTGATGCCCTGCTCGGTAGCAGTTTTCACCATCGGGCTGCTGCTGGCTTTCTCGCGCAGGGTCAACCTGCTCGTCATTCTGTTCCTTTGCCACTGGGCGCTCATCGCCTTTTCCAAAGTCTACATCTACAAGATTCCCGAAGACCTGCTACTGGCAAGCGCCACCGTGCCTGCCATCTATCTGTTCTTCAAGAACTACTTTGAACAGAACTTGCACAAGGAAACCAAGCTGGGCGCACGGCTCATGAACTGGTTCCTTATCCTCATCTGTATAGTGGTCGGGGTACTGCTCAGCATGACGCTGCTCCATGGAATGAGAGGATAAAGAAATAGCGCGCTTCCGCGCGCCAAAATCATTTCTTCTTTCCCTGATTGGCCACAGCCTCCATCAATTTCTTTATCTCCTCGGGGTCACCCAAGAAATAGTCTTTCGTCAAGTTCAGCTCATCGTCAAACTCAAAGACGTAGGGCACCGCCGTAGGCAGGTTCAGATGCACAATTTCATCGTCCGAAATATGCTTCAGATGCTTGATAATACCCCGCAGGCTATTGCCATGAGCCACTACCAGCAATTCGTCGGCCGTCTTCAGATTCGGGAAGATGACACATTTCCAGTAAGGCATGATACGCTCAATCGTATCTTTCAACGACTCCGTACGGGGCAGTTCGGCATCGGGCACTTCTTGATAACGGTCCTCAAAACGCGGATTACGCGGGTCATCCTCGGCCAATGCATGCGGAGCCACATCAAAGCTCCGGCGCCATACCAACACCTGCTCGTCACCGTACTTGGCAGCCGTCTCTGCCTTGTTCAGCCCTTGCAACTGGCCGTAGTGTTTCTCATTCAACCTCCACGATTTCTCCACCGGAATCCAGTCCTGGTCGAGGCGGTCCAGCACACAATCCAGTGTCTTCACGGCACGCTTCAGATAGGAAGTATACGCCTTCTTGAAGCGGAATCCCTTTTCTGCCAGCAGCTCACCCGCCCTTACAGCTTCAGCAACGCCTTTCTCTGTCAAATCAACATCCGTCCACCCCGTGAAGCGGTTTTCCTTATTCCATGCACTCTCGCCGTGGCGAAGCAAAACAATCTTTTTCATATAGTCTCCTTTCAGTTTTACCTATAGAACACCCGGCTACCTCCTCTTGTTCATGCAATAGCGGACCACATATACCAAAAGTATCAGAAACGCCACCCACACCATGCTGATGACCGGCAGGTAGCGGTTATACAAATATTCCCCTTCCTTCGGGACACGGTTGAAAGTACAGATTATGCAATTACAGCACGCATCGAGTGCATCATGCGAGAATACCGAAAAAACAATGATAGCCACCCCCGCAAGAAGCATCATCAAAGTCCCCCACACCAGCCACTTACCAGCCACGGAAGGATGGAATTGCGAATGAGTGGAATGTACGAATCTAACCATAAACACTTGTCTATTATTACCGGTACAAATGTCCTTCATTTTTAACAATCCGGCAATACCTACTTTTCATCAAAAAGAGAGTCTGCCATCCCAATTAGTAGGTAGCCGCGACCTCTATAAACCACGCCACAAGCTAACCCGAAATGGGGAGCGGCACAACACTAAAAGCCCTACATGTAGGTATTTCACGTTCTCCGGCAAAGCCTTTACTTTGCAGCAAACAATTTAATCACTTTATTTACAATGAAAAAGACTGGTGTTTTTTATGGTTCCAGTACCGGAACCTGCGAAGAGTTGGCTAACCAGATAGCCGAAAAGTTGGGAGTTTCCTCCACCGACGTACATAGTGTTGACAAGATGACCGCCGATAAAATCAAGGAATATGAAGTGCTGGTTCTAGGTACCTCCACTTGGGGAGACGGCGAACTGCAGGACGACTGGTATGACGGCGTAAAGGTACTGAAGAGCGCCGACCTTTCCATGAAGTTCGTAGCCTTATTCGGTTGCGGCGACTCCGACTCCTACTGCGACACATTCTGCGACGGCATCGGAGTACTCTACGAGGACCTGAAGGATAGCGGGTGTACCTTCTTGGGCAACAAAGTCAGCACGGACGGGTATTCCTTCTCCTCTTCCATCGCCGTGGTAGACGGTGCATTCGTAGGACTTCCCCTCGACGAAGTGAACGAAAGTAACAAAACCGCCGAACGCATTGACGCCTGGACAGCCGAAATAAAAAGCAAGCTCTAGAAAAGAAACAGACCATCCGTTTACTTTAAACGGATGGTCTGCCTGCAATCATGCAGATGATATCTTTTATCTGAACAGATAATGTGTTCCGCCATATCCGCAGGCACATTATCTTTTTTATGCTCTTATACGAACCAGCGAACGTAGCAGAAGTCCTGACGGTGAGGCAGGTCTGCATTCTTCGGGAACATACGGTAAGAAACCTTGAAGCTACCCGCATTTTCCATCTTGTGCTTAGCTTGGAAAGTATAAAGGTTACCTTCTTTCTTCACTACATTGAACGGTTCTACGGAGTAAACATGCTGTTTGCCATCCTGAGCCGTATAAGTAGTCACCAGTTCCAGACCGATAGCATCGTTCAAGCCCTTCTCGTCGATAACATAAGTAATGGTGTATTCCTTACCGCTCTCGATGGAGCCTTTCACCAGGTCTTCGGTCTTTTCGCAAGACACCACTTCAATGCTGTCCCACTTCTCGGCAACTTCTTCCTTCCAAGCAGCTATTTCCTTAGCCTTGGCACAACCGTCGGCAGCCAGCATCTTGAAACGTTTGGCCTCCTTGATGTAGAACTTGTCGTAATAGTCGTCCAGCTGACGCTTCATTGTATAGTGGGGAGCAATCTGTGCGATGGAGTTCTTGATAGTCTTCACCCAACCTTCAGAATATCCCTTCTTGTTGCGTGCATAGAACAACGGCAGAATTTCTTGCTCAAGAATGCTGTAGATAGTAGCGGCATCGAGCTGGTCCTGATGTTCCTGGTTCTGGTAAGTACGCTTTTCGGTCAATGCCCAACCGGCACCTTCACGATAGCCTTCCAACCACCAGCCGTCGAGTACGGAGAAGTTTACAACACCGTTCATCAACGCCTTTTCGCCGGAAGTACCGGATGCTTCGAGCGGACGTGTCGGAGTGTTCAGCCAGATATCCACACCTGAAACGAGGCGACGTGCCAACTGCATGTCATAATTTTCCAGGAAGATAATCTTGCCCAGGAACTCCGGACGACGGGAAATCTCAATGATTCTCTTAATCAAGCCCTGGCCGGCACCATCGTGCGGGTGAGCCTTACCGGTAAAGAGGAACTGTACCGGATAGTCGGGGTTGTTCACAATCTTGGCCAGACGGTCGAGGTCGGTGAACAGCAAGTGTGCACGCTTGTAGGTAGCGAAACGGCGTCCGAAACCTATCAGCAGAGCGTTCGGATTGATTTTGTCCAGCAGGGAAACGATGCGTGAAGGGTCACCCTGGTTCTTCAACCAAGTTTCACGGTATTGCTTGCGAACATAGTCAATCAGTTTGTTCTTCATCACCATGCGCGTCTTCCAGATTTCTTCGTCGGACACGTTATAGATAGCCTCCCAAATCTTGGGGTTGGACTGGTCGTAGAGGAAGTTCTCATCAAAATGCGCAGCATAGAGATGTTTCCACTCCGTAGCGCTCCAAGTGGGGAAGTGTACACCGTTGGTAACGTAGCCCACATGGCTTTCTTCGGGGAAGTAACCCTTCCAGATGGAAGCGAACATCTCCTGGGAAACCTTTCCGTGCAGCCAGCTCACACCGTTCACCTCCTGAGAAGTGTTGCAAGCGAATACAGACATACAGAAACGTTCACCCTTGTCGCCCGGATTGTTACGTCCGAGGTCCATCAGGTCGTCCCAGCTGATACCCATTCTTGAAGGATAGCCGCCCATGTACTTGCCGAAAAGGCCTTCGTCGAAGTAGTCGTGACCGGCAGGAACCGGAGTATGTACAGTATAGAGAGAAGAAGCACGTACCAGCTCGATAGCCTGGTCGTAAGTCAGACCTTCGGCCACGTAGTCACAGATGCGCTGTACGTTGATTAAAGCAGCATGTCCTTCGTTGCAGTGATAGATATCTTTCTTGATGCCCAGCTTCTTCAGCGTCAGAATACCACCGATACCGAGCAGGATTTCCTGCTTCAAGCGGTTTTCCCAGTCACCGCCATACAGCTGGTGAGTGATGGAACGGTCGAACTCGCTGTTCATTTCATTGTCAGTATCAAGCAGAAAGAGAGAGATACGTCCAACGTTCACTCTCCACACATAAGCATGCACGTAGTAGTCCAGATAAGGAACATCCACTACCATCTGCTCGCCCTTCTCATCCAATACACGGTCGATGGGCAACTGGCCAAAGTTCTGTGCCTCGTAATTGGCAATCTGCTGGCCGTCCATAGACAATGTTTGTGTAAAGTAACCGTAGCGGTACAGGAAACCGATTGCACACAAGTCGGCGTTGCTATCGGAAGCTTCTTTCAGGTAGTCACCGGCAAGTACACCCAGACCGCCGGAATATATCTTAAGTACATGGCTCAAACCATACTCCATACTGAAATAAGCCACGGACGGGCGCTTGCTGTCAGGCTTCACATCCATGTATGTGCGGAACTTGGAGTATACGTCATCCATTCTGCGCAGAATAACTTTGTCATTTGCGAGTGCCTCGAGTTTAGCATAACTCATACGTTCCAGCAGAAGTACGGGGTTCTGTCCCACTTCTTTCCAGAGAGCAGGGTCAAGGTCTCTGAACAGTTCGGTGGCTTCATAATTCCATGCCCACCAGATGTTATGTGCCAGTTCAGACAGTTTCTCCAGTTCGGCGGGAATGTGCGATTTCACATTCACATCTTTCCAGTTAGGAGTGTTTACATTACTAACTTTAATCTTCATTGTATGATAACTAATTGATTAATAATTCTTTTATTTTAGTTGACGCTTCATGGCATTGCGCAGTGCAATGTCGTAAGCCTCGTAATAATATTGTATAAAGTGCTTCCACAAAGCCTGCTCTGCCACCTGGCCTGCACGCTTGCGTATTTCCTTGATTTCGGCTTCCGTCTTGGTAGAGAACAAGGCTACGGTGTCCTTGATGCCGTCTGCCACTTCGGAATAGTTATAGTCCGAACGGTGCAGCACTTCCACTCCGTCGTTTATGCCATGCTGGTTTTTCAGGCTGTTCACCCAAAGTCCGAAACCGGCAAGGTCGGTGGTGATGGTAGGCACCCGGAAAGCCACGCTCTCCAGCGGGGTATATCCCCACGGTTCATAATAGGACGGATAGACACTGAGGTCCTCGCCTAAAATCAAGTCATAATAATGCTTGTTGAGGATGCCATCGTGACCATCCTGATAGCAAGGTACAAAAATTACTTTCACCTTATCTTCGGGACGATTGCCCATACCGAGGTATTTCAGCATATCCAGCACCTGGTCGTGCGTCATATTGTGCAGCCAGTGGGTGATGAAAGGACACTGCAACGGTTCGGTGAACTTATCTTTGCTCTTCAAGCGCTTCTGCAAGTCCTCGCGGGGGTCTCCCACCCAGCTGGGCACGTTGACAAACGCCAATACTTTCTTCTTTAAATCTTTATCGCGGTTCAGCCGGTTCAATGATTCCAGGAACACATCGATACCCTTATTTTTGAACTCATAGCGTCCGCTGGTACCGATAATCAGCGTATCGTCGCCCAAGTCCTCACCCAGTAGGCAGTTTGCCACACGCAGCATGGTGGAACGGGCACGTTTGCGCTTGCCGGTAAAGGTGGCGCCTTTCGGTACAAAATCATCTTCAAAACCGTTCATCAGCACAACATCCGCAGGCTTGTCAAGCAATTCCCTGCATTCGTTGTTTGTGATTTCGCTCACAGTGGTGAAACAGTCCACATAGTGGGCCGTCTGCTTTTCAATGGAATGTTTGGACTGCATGTTCAGCTCCTCCGCCATCTGGTCGCCGTTGTAGGCGAAAAGATAATCGTAAAGCGGCTTGTTGTTGCCAGCTATGGAGCGGCCGATGGACGTGGCATGGGTGGTGAAGATAGTCCCTATCTCGGGAACGGCAGACTGAAGATAGAGGGCGGCCATGCCGGTCATCCACTCGTGTGCCTGGAACACCACTTTGTCCGTTTCCGTCAAATTATAGCGATAGAAGCTCTCTATCACCTTGCCGGTAGCGAAAGCAAACATGGATGCTTCGTCATAATCACCATATCCATGCAGTGAATCCACCTGATAGCGGTTCCACATTTCTGTATAAATCTCATTTTTTTCTGCAAAGAACGGTTGGAAATCAACCAATATAACAATAGGTTCTCCCGGAATGTTCCAGCGACCTACGCGGACGGAAAGATTGTCTTTCAACGCTGCATGTTTTTTCCACGCTGCACAAAGGTTATCAGACTCAATGAACAAAGGGTTCTCTTTTCCCTGCCAGAAATCCGGCCCTATAAAGAATAATCTATCGCGAAATTTAGTCTGTAAAGTATTTGCCCTTGTAGACAAAACTGTATAGATACCGCCTACTTTATTACACACTTCCCAACTCGCTTCGAAGATGTAATCGGGGGTAAGTAGTTCTTTAGTCATATTATGTTATAATCTCTTTATCTTAATTACGGCTGCAAAAGTACGTATTATTCTTTGAAAAATAGCCTTTTAATCGAAAAAACTGATTAAATATGCATAAACAATCGTTTGCGGAATGTCATAGTTTAGCCACAAAAGCCCCATTGACTCGCCCATCCATGCTTTTTTCGTCTAAAATTCCCGAAGTTTCAAAAAAGAATTCCTGGAGTTTTCAGTTGAAGCCCCAGGAATTTAAATAAAAAAACCCAGGGATTTCAATTGTAAATCCCTGGGGTTTATTTTCTTATAATCCGGATTATACCATCAATGCAGCTACCAGCGCCAAAATAGCGTAGAATTCAGGAAGCGCGGCGTAAATCATTGTATTGGTCTGTACGTCGTGTCCCTGGGAGATACCCACAATACCGCTAGCACAAATCTGTCCCTGACGGATAGCGGAGAACAGACATACCAGTCCGACACCCAATCCGATGCCCAGCATCAAAGGACCGTCTGTCGCAAAATCCCTGCCCATAGACATCAGGAAAGCCACGAAACCGTAAAGTCCCTGCGTAGCCGGAAGGGCTGACAAAATCATATAACTTGCTGACTTGGAAGGGTCTTTCTTCAACGCACCTTCTGCCGCACTACCGGCGATAGTTGTACCGAAGCAACTGCCAATTCCTGCAAGGGCCAACATCAGGCCCAGACCGAGATAACCTAAAATTTCATTCATAATGTTTCTATTTTTATTTGTTTTTTAATTTGTTTATTTCTTTACTACTGTAAAAGGTTTATAGGCTTCGCCCTTACCTTCGTAACCGGAATTCTTGAAGTATTCCACAAATGTCAGACGGAGCGGGTGTACAAAGGCACTCAGACAAGACATGGCGATATTCAGCGTATGCCCGAATATCAGTATCAGTCCGCAGAACAGCCAGCCCAGGGCAGGTCCTGCCGCATCGTTCACCATGAAGGCAAGCTGATTGAACACGCCGCCAAGCATACCGCCTGCCAGACCGAGGGCATAGAGACGGATGTAGGAAAGTATATCGCCCATCAGTCCGGTTGCCATGTTATAGGTATCCCATACTCCGGCACCGATGTTGACAAATACATTCCGGTGGATATTGTTCAGCAGGTAGATACCGATGGCGGAAACACCGCCAATCACGATAAATGCCCACGTAGACACGTCTTCCGAAATTATTTTGAAGAAGGAAAGTCCGCCGGTGCAGATAAATCCCACCACCAGCAACAGCCATCCCCAGGCACTGAGCGACTCCTTGAAGCCGAAACGAACGGTCTGTCCCACGGCCTTCACCGTCATGGCAATGCAGATGTGCACCGCACCGATAATCAACGCCAGCAGCATTTGCTTGTCATAGGTAGTCTCACCTATCTTACCCACAATCATGAATTCCTTCAGTTTGGCGGGTATCTCCAGGTCAAAGAGGCTTACACCGAAGAAGGTTCCCAATATGACACCGATGACGGACGTAAATATACCCAACGTAATCACCAGGTTCATCATGCCTTTCATGGACTTGGACATCTTCCTTTTCAAAATGAACCCGAGTGCAATCAGTACCAGACCGTAGCCCGCATCTCCCATACAGAAAGCAAAGAAGAGCGAGAAGAATGGCGCAAGTATCGGTGTCGGGTCGAACTCGGCATATTCGGGCATACCGTACATTTTGGTAAGCACTTCGTACATGCGTGTATAGGCGTTGTTTTTCAGCTTGATGGGAGCATTGTCCTCGCGCTTGGCAGCCCTTATCTCATAATAAGTGCCGCTTTCATCGAGAAGTTTCCTCACATCCGCCTCGCAGTCTTCGGGAATCCAGCCTTCCATCAACACTACGGCACCTTCTGCCATATGTTCGCTGTTCAGCTTGACTTTCAGCAGGTCTATCTCTTCCTGGAGCTGTAGGTTGTACTTCTCCAACGTGCAGTAATTCGCTTTGCAGAATTCTTTCAATCCGGCATGTGCCTGCACAAGGGCCTCTTCCGTATCGGCTTTCTTCCGGCTCAGTTCGGAGAGGCTGAGTGAAGGCAGACGGAGCGGTTCCACATCCAGTTCTACCGGTTGGGGAGTGACGGTCACGAAATAAAGATGTCCGCCGTTCTCTTTCACCACGATGGCATTGTAGTCCTCTGCCCACGCTTCGTTATAGTCTTTCTCCGGGCAGGTATAGAACTGCACGAACCAACCAGCATCTTCCAGCTTGCGGATGGCTCTCCAATCGAAATCGCCCCAGACTTCCATCTGCGCCACATCCTTGTCGATGCCGGGAATCTGCTGGTTCAAGTCTTGTATCCGCGCCTGCAAGTCCTCGTAGAATTTCACCAGAGCATCGGCCGACAACTCTTTATGCACCTTTTCTTCCGGCTGTTTGTCTGCCAGGGTGTGCATGCTCTGAAGCATATTCTTGTAGAGCGTACGCTTCTGCATGAATTGCTGCAAGGTGTCGTCCATCTCGCCGCACTGCCTTTCCACAACGTGCACCACGCCCAGTTCCCGGATTTGTGCCAGAAATGCTTCGTACTCCTTATGATACACAAGGAACGTGAGCTTCTTCATTTTCGTAATCATGCCTCTGCCTCCTTCCTTTTCTCCTGATGGGATTTCATGATTTTCTGCGATGACTTGGAAAGGTTCTCCTCGTCTTCCATAAACCGCTTGATTTTGCGCAGAGCATCCTGATAACCCGGAATCTGTACTTTCTCAAAAAGATTCACCTTCTGGGTGGTCTTTTTACGCGCATGTTCCAACAAGTTCAACTTGGCAACAGTAAATTCACGCTCGATGGCAGTATGTGCCAGTGACTTAAGCAAATGCAGCCCGTCTGCATACCATTTGGGCGCATTGAACAAGCTGTAAGGGCGTATCTCGAAATCTACATTCTCGAGCAACGGCACCCGTACACCGGCAATCTTCTTTACACCGAGATGAACATCGCTGACCTTTATCAATGAAGCGTCGAACTCATTCCAAAGGGCGAACATGGCTTCGTAAGCTTGGATTTCCTTTTCCAACCTCGCGTCCAACGCGGCAGCGTCTCCCTTGCAGCGCTTCACTTCCATACGCAGGGCACTCTCCTTATTCTTAATAATGGGGAGTGTACGCACGCGCACCTTCAGTTGCTTTTCGAGTTGCTGAAGCGAGGTTTTGTTATATTGAAACTTAATAGCCATTTTATTTACGATTTAACGATTTACGATTAGACGACTGAAGCTACTCAATTTCTCAATTTACAGATTTACAATTTCAGTAATATCAATCGTAAACCGTAAATCGTCTAATCGTACATTTATTTAGTTTGCTTTCGGCCAGAACTGGTCCACAAGCTCTTTCTTGATATTCACCTCTTCCGGACGGAAATACTTGCCGAACAGACTCCATGCCACATCGAGCATCTCTGTGGTATCGAGGTTGACATCGATGGCCAGTAGCTGGTTGGAGTAGTCCTTGGCAAAGGCAAGGGTACGTTCGTCGTAGTTCGTCAGGTCGAAACCGTTTTCAAGCTTGGTTTTGGCGTTGGCGGCATCGGCGTACAGACGTACGGCGGCATTCATCACCTGCGGATGGTCCTTACGTGTCTTTTTGCCCGTAACAAGCTGTTTCAGACGGGACAAGGAACGGAACGGGTCAACGATAACCTTACCGATGTCGCTGTCACGACGGAGGAACAACTGGCCTTCCGTGATATAACCCGTATTGTCGGGCACGGCATGCGTAATGTCGCCACCGGACAGAGTCGTCACCGCAATAATCGTGATGGAACCGCCGCTTGGGAACTGCACCGCCTTTTCGTATATCTTCGCCAAGTCCGAATAAAGGGAACCCGGCATGGAGTCCTTCGAAGGAATCTGGTCCATACGGTTGGACACGATGGCGAGCGCATCGGCGTAGGAAGTCATATCCGTCAGCAGCACCAGCACCTTTTCATTATTGTTTACAGCAAAATACTCGGCCGCCGTCAGTGCCATATCCGGAATCAGCAGACGCTCTACCGGAGGATTCTCGGTGGTATTCATAAAGCTGACGATACGGTCGAGCGCACCGGCATTGGAGAATACGTTCTTGAAGTAAAGGTAATCATCGTTCGTCATACCCATACCGCCAAGGATAATCTTGTCAGTCTCCGCACGCAGAGCCACATTCGCCATCACCTGGTTGAAGGGCTGGTCGGGGTCGGCAAAGAACGGAATCTTCTGTCCGGACACCAGCGTATTGTTCAAGTCGATACCTGCAATACCGGTTGCAATCAGTTCCGAGGGCTGCTTACGGCGCACCGGATTCACGGATGGACCGCCAATTTCCACCTCCTCGCCTTCAATGGCCGGACCACCGTCGATGGGGTCGCCAAAGGCGTTGAAGAAGCGTCCGGCAAGCTGCTCGCTCACTTTGATTGTAGGAGCCTTGCCCAAGAATACTACCTCTGCATTGGTGGGAATACCTTCCGTACCCTCAAACACCTGCAAAGTCACTTCGTCGCCGGCAATCTTCACCACCTGGGCCAGCTTGCCGTTTACGGTCGCCAACTCGTCATACCCCACTCCGGTTGCCTTCAGCGAACACGTAGCTTTCGTAATCTGAGTAATCTTGGTATATATTTTTTGAAATGCTTTTGTTGCCATCTATTTATTTACAATTTAGCAATTTACTATTTACTATTTAAATCTCTGCCATCCTATTCTACTATTTTCCTATCTACAACCTCCGTACACCTGCATCCGCAAGGCAAATAGTAAATTGTAAATAGTCACATAGTACATCCTTAGGCTTTACGTTCCTCAACCAGTTCCTGCAACTGCTTATGGAACTTGTCGTATTCTTCCGACTTAAACTTCGAGTAGTTCATCTGCTTACAGATGTTAATCATTTTCTTGAAGTAATCCATTACTTCGTTGAAGTTGTCGAACTCAAATTCTGTATGACAGATTTCTATTACCATATTCAGAATCTCCTCCTGACGCTCCATCGGGGTCACGGCATCAATTTCATCAAAGGCATCCTGCTGCAGAATAACGAAGTCAATCAATTCCGATTTCCAGAAAGTCACGTGATACTCTACGGGCACACCGTCGTCACCCAAGATGTTGATTTGCTCGGCAATCTCCTTACCACGCTGCAAACGGGTCTTGATTTCATTCACCTTGCCAATCCACTCACCGTTGATGTGCTTGGTGATATACTCTTCAAATTCAGGGTATTCTATATATTTGGAATACGAGTCAATCGGGTTTACGGCAGGATAACGCTTCTTGTCGGCACGGTCTTGCTCAAGGGCATAGAAGCAGCGTGCCACCTTCTTCGTATTCTCGGTTACCGGCTCCTTCAAGTTACCACCGGCAGGCGATACCGTACCGATGAAAGTAATGGAACCGGACTCGCCGTTGTTCAGCTTCACATAACCCGCACGGCCGTAGAAGTTGGAGATGATGGAGGACAAGTCCATCGGGAAGGCATCGGGACCGGGCAACTCCTCCATACGGTTGGACATCTCGCGCAATGCCTGCGCCCAACGTGAAGTGGAGTCCGCCATCAGCAGTACCTTCAATCCCATGCTTCGGTAGTATTCTGCAATCGTCATAGCCGTGTAGACAGATGCCTCACGGGCAGCCACCGGCATGTTCGAAGTATTGGCAATGATAATCGTACGTTCCATCAGCTTCCGTCCCGTATGCGGGTCAACCAATTCGGGGAATTCTGTAAAGATTTCCACAACCTCGTTGGCACGCTCACCGCAGGCAGCGATGATTACGATGTCCGCTTCCGCTTGTTTTGAAATGGCATGCTGAAGCACCGTTTTTCCAGTACCGAACGGACCGGGGATAAAACCCGTACCACCTTCCACAATCGGGTTTACGGTGTCGATTACACGCACACCGGTTTCCAGCAATTTGAAAGGACGCGGTTTTTCCTTATAGTTGGTCATGGCGCGCTTCACGGGCCATTTCTGTATCATGTTCACCCGGATGTCATTACCTTCGCTATCCGTCAGCACTGCAATGGTATCCTCAATGCTGTAATCACCTTCCTTTGCAATTGATTTCACGGTGCACACACCTTTCTGTTCAAAAGGCACCATGATTTTCAGAGGTTGGAAGTTTTCGTCCACTTGTCCCAGCCAGGCAGCGGCTTCCACTTGGTCGCCCACCTTTGCCAAAGGCACAAAATGCCATTTGCTTCCTTTATCCAGCGGATAGGTATATTGCCCGCGTTTCAAGAAAACACCGTCCATCTTATCGAGGTCGTTTTGCAGACCGTCGTAGTTTTTCGAAAGCATACCGGGCCCCAGTGTTACTTCGAGCATATGTCCGGTAAACGCAGCTTCGGCCCCCACTTTCAGTCCGCGGGTACTCTCAAATACCTGCACGTAGACCTGGGTACCTACTACCTTAATCACCTCCGCCATCAACTTGTCTCCTCCGGTCGAGATATAACAAATCTCATTCTGCGCTACCGGTCCGTCGACGACGAGGGTCACCATGTTGGCTATTACGCCACTAACAGTTCCTTTTGTTGCCATATATTTTTAGTTGTTTATTTTATCTGAATTCTGCGGGTATCTGCACCTCGTCTTTCAAGGCAGCGATAATGCTGCGGAACAGTTGGTTACCCTTCTCTTTATCCAACGAAATCCACCGTTCTATCATCTCCAGCTGTAGCAGGAAGACAAACAGACGTTCCACGGTAAAGTAATCGAAGAATGTGGCCTCCTCCATCCAGTCCCAGCGAAGCTGGTCCAGTTTCTTTTCCCGGTCCACCAGTTCCTCCGTCTCACTGATTTTCACCAGCTGCTCCAGATAATCCACCTCAGTACCCAGACCGAAGTCACGGGCATTGGAAGTACGCAGAGCCTCGCACACTTCCGTATCACCCACAATCAGCGGAGCAATGTCCAGCTTGAACTTACGTGCTGTGAGCGCCACCAATATATTATTGAGAGTGAGGTTGAAGCCAAACCAGGAAGACACAAACTGATTCCTGGATTCCATAGCATAGGCGTAATAGAGCGCTGCCAGGCGGTCTTCATACAAGAAACCGTCCTCGGCAGGCAGGCTGAAGTATTCGGAAATGAACGTAGAGAGATAAGATGGGAATACACTGTCAGAGACTTCGTCGCCATCCTTCAGTTGTGAGATATATTCCACCAGTTCCTCCGACGAATAGTTTCCGCGCGGGTCGATGGCAGCATCCTTATCCTTCAATAGTTTCAAGACATTCGCATTATCGAATTTCAGATAAAACAAATCTATCAACTTTTTATCATCTTCCGACAAGGCAGGATATAGTTCCGTCTTGAAATCGGCTACTGTATAGCTCAGTTTACTGTCTTCCAGAGTAAGTTCAGGCAAACCGGCTACCAAGTAATAGTATTTACTCATAATCCTGTGGGAGTTTTTAGAACAGCATTTCCACTAATTGCGGACGCAGGAATTCCTTGAAGTAATTCATAAATTCTTCTTCGCCGAAGTTCACCTTGTACGAACCATCGGCAGGCGATACGGAGAACAAGGTTTTGATGCCATTCACTTGCTCAATCTTCACACCCTTGTCCAGCAGGTCTTTCGCCTTCGCTGCGAAATATTTTGTCAAGCCTTCCGCATCGGCAGTAGAGATAACGATTGGTTCGTTCACACTCCATTTGGACGCCAATGCAACGATGAAGGCATTAAGATAATCCTTGTTTGCAGCAAATGCCTTTACATCTGCATTCACAATGTTGTCCGTCACCAACGTAGCGATTTCGGACTTCAGAGCATTCACAGCCTGACCGGCAAACAACTTTAATTCAGATTTTGTATTCTCTGCCAGTTCATCGGCAGACTTATGAGCGGTAGCCACGATAGAATCCGCTTCCTTGTGAGCATCCTCTATAATTCTCTTGGCTTCTTCCTGAGCTTTTGCGATAAGTTTCTGTGCCTCTTCGTTTCCTTTCTCTACGCCTTCGCGGTAGATCTTATCGGTCAGCTCTTGAATCTTGTTTTCCATATTTGCAGGAGTTATTATATGATTTATATTACAATATTAATTGCGTGATTTTTTCCCTTCCTATTAGATTCACGCCAAATTTACAAAAATCCATTTGATATTGAATAGAAAGAAAGGAAGAAAAGTTCTTGCTCTTCCAAAAAAAACTCATTTTACACCAACTTTGTTCTGTAATGATAACAAAAGAATGACAAAAGAAGCAGAAAAATACGTATGCAACAACGCATGACAGGGATTAAGGGGAGCAGTTCCGGAGGTATATAAACGAACAAAGCCTCCGTATCCTTATCAGACACGGAGGCTTCTTCTGAAAAC